>JAUSBC010000127.1 GCA_030652215.1 Sideroxyarcus sp. | reverse complement strand
AGTTCCTGATGGAACTGGGCATCGAGACGCTGCACGTGCTGTGCAACAACGGCAGCAAGAAGTGGACGAAGGCCATGCAGAAGGTGCTGGACGAGAGCCCATATGGCAAGAACACCCAGTTGTTCGCGGGCGCCGACTTGTGGCACTTCCGTTCGCTGGTGCTGACCGAGAAGCCGGATTTCATGATCGGCAACTCCTACGGCAAGTTCATCCAGCGCGACACATTGGCGCTGGGCAAAGAGTTCGAGGTTCCGCTGATCCGTATCGGCTTCCCGATCTTCGACCGTCATCACCTGCATCGTTCGACGACGCTGGGTTATGAAGGCGCGATGCAGATGCTCACCACACTGACCAATGCAGTGCTGGAGCGTCTGGACGAGGAAACCCGCGGCATGGGGACGACGGACTACAACCACGACCTCGTTCGCTAACGCGAGGGAAGGGAGAAGGGGGAAGGGATCGCGCCTGCGGCGCTTAAGGGTAAAACCGAAACCGCAGTTACCCTTCTCCCTTCACTCTTCCCCCTTCCCAGCGACGTAAGGAGCAACAAATGGCAAACATCATGATCCAAGGCAGCAAAGGCGCGTACGTGTTCTATTTGCCCAAGCGCGACCTCGAGGACGCCATCGTTTCGATGGAGTTCGACACCCCGGAAAAGTGGGGCGGCGAGATCAAGCTTAACAACGGCGGCACGTATTACATCGAGCCGCAGGCGGCGCCGGCCCGGTTGCCGATCTCGTTGCGTGCCAAGCGTCTGGATGCGGCGGAATAAACGACAAGGAGAATTATCATGGCATATAAGATCAATGCAGACCTGTGCACCGGTTGCGACGATTGCGTGGCGGACTGCCCCACGGCTTCCATCAGCGTGAAGAAGGGCGTGTACGTCATCAACGCCAACGAATGCACCGAGTGCGACGGCGATTTTGACAAGCCGCAGTGCGTGAAGGTGTGCCCGATCAAGGGCTGCATCACACAAATCGCAGCGTAACAAACTCCGCTCGCGGTGCGCCAATCGAGCCACGAGCGGACCTATTGAGTAGCCCGGTTCTCCGGATTTCGCCCAGCCTCTCCTGAGCTTGGCTAAGGGCTGCATCCGGGCTACAGGTTGTAAATATGAGGGAGCAAACCATGACCACAGTCATTACCAAAATCGCAGCACTGCGCATCGCGCAAGCCGCGCGCGCCCTTGCCGATGTGAACGCTGGCGCCTTTGCGGCGAAGCTGGGCGACAAGATCGGTTTGCCCATCACCGAGGAAAAACTGGCCAAGGTGACCGTGGCCGACCTCAAGCTCATCCTCTCCGGCGAAGAGACGGTTGAACCGGATGTGGATGCCGCCTCCATCAAGCTGGCCGTGCGCATCCTGTGGGGAGCGTCGGACGATGCGGAGAATCTGCCGCTGCTGGCTGCCTACAAGGAAGGCGACATGCCCGGCAGCCTGCGCGTGGCTGTTGCTTCCAATACAGAAGAAAATCTGGACGGTCACTTCGGCTCCTGCCCGCGCTTCCTCATTTATCAGGTCGGTCGCGGCGAGATCCGCCTGATCGCTGCGCGTTCCACTGCCATCTGTGACGACGCCGACGACAAGAATGTCGCGCGTGCCGAACTCATCAGGGATTGCCAGATCGTTTACGTGCAATCCATCGGCGGCCCGGCAGCGGCCAAGGCTGTACGCGCCAACATCCATCCCGTGAAAGCGCCGGAAGGCGGCAAGGCCAACATCGCGCTGCAGCGCCTGCAAGCCGTGCTCGATGCACCGCCGCCCTGGCTGGCCAAGATACTCGGCGTCGAAGCCAAATCGCTGAGCCGCTTCAGTGCGGCGGAAGAAGAGTAAGGACATCCCATGATCGTTCCCGAGACCCTGGAGCAGATTGCCAGCGCAGCCGCGTTGCACGGCGAGTTGAACGAACAGGCCATGACTTCCCTCAAAAAGGCCTGGCCCGAATTGCGCTTCACGTTCTGCAACGACGACGACATGCCCGCGCGGCTGCCGCCGGCGGTGAAGCGCGAAAAATTCAATCTGTATCTGGTGAATGGCAGCGAACACTGCCTGAGCCTGACCAACGATCCGCTGCATGCAATCGGCGTCGTGCTGGCCAGTGTGGATGAGGACGCCTAGTCCGGTCCAGGATGACGGAGCAGATGAGTAGGTTGGGCAAAGCGCAGCGTGCCCAACATTGACAACGATACCTGTTGGGCACGCTGCGCTTAGCCCAACCTACAAGACTCGCTACATTCGTTAGCCCGGCGGCGTTTCGCAAGCCAGCAGCACCACCTCCGCCGCCTCCCGGCGCAGCGGGATCAACGCCTGATAGGCGGGCGAATTGTGCCAGCCGTCAATCGCCGCCTTGTTCGGGAAACTGATCACGACAACATCGCTGTAGGGATGTTTGCCCTCAAGCACCTCAACGCATTTCCCCCGGAATATGATTTCGGCGCCCCACGGTTTCAGCGTGGAAGGAACCCGCTCGCGGTAACTGTTCCATTTCTCGGGATCTTTGACGGTGATATGTCCGATCAGGGAGGCAGAGGTCATTTCGGCGATTTCCGTTAAGCCTTCGCGGCTTTGTAAACACTGGTTTCGATGACTGCATAGAAGATGTGCATGAGATTGGGATCGTGCTTCGCTCCGCTTTCTTTATCCAGGATGCCAATGATTTCCTGATGGGTGCGCGCGTTGTGGTAGGCCCTGGTGACGGCCATCGCATCGTAGCTATCGGCAATGGCAATGATGCGCGAGCAAATGGGAATATTCTCTCCCGCCAACCCGTCCGGATAGCCCATCCCGTTGTAATGTTCGTGGTGATGGCGTATCAGTATGGACGCTTGCAGTGCACCTTCGAGTTCCGTCGCGGCCATGATCTTCTCGCCGATTTCGGAGTGCTGTTTCATCGTTTTCCATTCGGCCTCGTCAAGGCGTGCGGGCTTGCGCAGGATATGGTCGGGTATGCCGATTTTGCCGATGTCGTGGAAGGAAGCGGCAATAGTCAGGGCGTTAATCTCGTTGTTCGACAGTCCGTAGCGCACGCCGATTTCCACGGACAGCCCCTGCACTCGGTCGGAATGCAGGCGCGTCAGCAGATCGCGATAACCCAGCGCCACCGACAGGGCCTTGGTGTACATGTGCAGTGCATTGAAAATCGGGTCATCGAGTTCCATGATGTACTCCCTGCAGTGGAAGTGGCGAGTTGGAGCAATGCCAATCCCCTCCAAACGATTCTCGTACTCCGGCGGGAATTTAACAAGCCTGTGGTGAATAGGGGATTGCGGGCCCTTAGTCTCCGAGCGGATGGAATGCGCGGGAAACATAGGCAACCAGCGCCCGGATGTCCGGCTCGGAGAGCACGGTTTTCCAGGCCGGCATGGAAGTGCCCGGCAACCCTTCGCGTATTACCGCAATCATGCGCGTCCGCGTCATGCGCGACATGAATTCGCGGTCAGTGAAGTCGCGCGGATGGGGCTGCAGGAAACTGCCTATCCAGTTGCGGGCGGTGCCGTCTGCGGCGTGGCAAAACGCGCAATTGTTCCGGAACAGCACCTCGCCGCGTTTCTCCTGTGCGCCGAGCCCGGCGATGCGCGGCGCGCGGTCATGCAGACGGTAAGGGCTCGCGCTCGCCATGCCGTCCAGTGCAAATGCTTTGCCCGGCGTGTGGCCGTTGCGCGGATAGGATAGCGGCCGCAATTCCCAGTTTGTGCCCGCTTGTGCGCGGTCGTGACAGCCCACGCAGGCGGCAAGGAACAATCGCCTGCCTGTCCGTTGTTCTGCGGAGAGTTCCGCGACTGGACGGTCGAGCGTCATTGCTCCAGTGGCAAAGGGAAACGCGACCGTATGCCGTTCATGATCGTTCCAGCCGTTCGCGGGCGTGTGATAGCGCGCCTCGCCGCTTCGGCCCTGCATGAATTCACTGCGCACGAAATCCGCCACGGCGGCAATCTCGGCGGGATTCAGTATCCCGGAGAACGGCTGCATCGCCGTGCCGGGACGGCCATGGCTTATGGCATCCAGCATGTACTCGCGGCTCAGTTGCGCAGGTGTGGATGCGCTGAAATTTCGCGGCTTCGGGTCGAGGTAGGTGCTCGCCACCGTGCGCGCATCGCCGGCATAGCCATGGCAATGGCTGCAGCGCGAATAATAGATATGTCGGCCCGCATCAGTATCGTCCTGACGCTTCTGCGCTGACCCAGCTTGCTCCGCCAGAACCGACGAAGCAGCCCACGCGGCCAGCCACAGCAGAACGATAGTCAGCCGTTTCATTTCTTTCCTTCCCGCGATTTGTCGACTGCCGGCCGGATAAATTGCCGAAACACGAATTCGGCGACGTCGGCAATTTCCTGTTCGGACAGCACCTGTTTCCACGCGGGCATTTCCGAGCCCAATTTGCCCGATGCGATGGCATGGAACAAGGCAGGTCGGTTGAACTGCCGCAGCGCATCGGGGTGCAGGAAGTTGCGCGGCTTGGGGTTGATGAAGTAGGCGCGCGGTCCCTGACCGTCGCCGCGCGCGCCGTGGCAGGTGGCGCAATTGCCCATGTAGAAGCGGCCGCCTTTTACCGCGTCGCCGCTCAAACGGTTCGGCATGGATGCGGACATGTCGGCACTGCGTGTTGTATCCGTTTGGGCAGGAGGCCGCGGCTTCGCCACGAACGCGGTGAGGATATGCTCCGCCACGGCCTCGATATCCTGTTTGCCGAGCTGCGAGCCGAATGCAGACATTGCCGTGCCGGGGCGTCCATGGGTGATGGACGCGATGATGCGCTCGCGTGTCAATTCCGCTTTTGCCTGTGCTGAAGTGAAATCGCGCGGCGGCGGACGCATCTGGCCTTTGGCCCAGCTGTTGCCGTCGCCCCTGTCGCCGTGGCAGACGGAACAACTCTTCGCGTATATCGCGCTGCCGCGGCCGGCGTCCGCTGCGTTCGCATCCGCCGTCGCGCAGACGAGTCCCAGCGCAAACAAATACAGAACCCTGCTCACCGGCATGGATAGGCGCGTGCTGAAAAAGGATATTTCCGAGAGTCGCATATAGGGCACCTCTAATAATCCAAATTTCGTCGCAATACTGCGTTGCTCACAAAAAATTACTCCTTACATATCACACATATGCCGCGTCGCAATTTGTTGCTCGCGCCTTGTCTTGCTTAGAACTTTGAATTATTAGAGGCGCCCTAAATAAGTACCCGCAAAGTTGTTGTGCCCGGACTCGGCTCGATGAACAGGGATGGCTTCGCGAAACAATAAAAGTTCCCGTGCGATTCGGGAGTCACCGGCACGGTAGCGGCAATCTGCAGCGAATATTCCGCGCGTATCAGCAGTAGCCTGTAGCGGGTATTTCGAAACCCTGCACGGGCCTTGCTGTCTACCGCGCGTAACCGCCAAAACATGCAATTGCGCGCGATGCCCGCCATCCGGTGCGGCGTAGCCAGTTCAAACGAGGAGTGCCGACGATGCGACTCCCTACCTGTTTCAAAACACTGTTCAGAGGATTGTTGCTTGGCTGCGCGATGGGCATGGCCGGGTGCGTTTCAGCTCCCGATGTGCCGGTGAAAAAAGCGCCGCCCCCGGTGTTTCCCGCTCCGCCCGCCGAGGCGAGATTCGTGTACGAGCGCACGCTCTACAGCAGCGCGGATGTGGTCGAGGAAGCGGCGAGCGAGGGACTCAGGCGCATGCTGGTGGGCGGCGGCAGAACCGGCGAAGGTTTGGGAAAACCCTACGGCGTCGCGGCATACGAGGGCAAGGTCTATGTCTCCGACACAGCGCAACGCGTGGTGCTGGTGTTCGACATTCCGGGCAAGCGCTTTTACCGGATCGGCGACGACGATCCGGGCGGGTTGATGAAGCCCTTCGGTCTTGATCTGGATGCGCAGGGCAATCTCTACGTGGTCGACGGCATGGCCAGGCATATCCAGGTCTACAGCAAGGATGGCAAATTCCTGCGCACGTTGGGCAGTGCCGCCCATCTCAGGCGGCCTTCCGGTGTGGCCGTGGATGCGGCGGGCAAACGCGTGTATGTGGTGGATATCGGCGGAATACAGACCGACGAGCACAAGGTGATCGTCTTCGATGCGGTCGACGGCAAGCACCTGTTCGATTTCGGCAAGCGCGGAACGGGCGATGGCGAGTTCAACCTGCCGCGCGACATCGCCATTGGCAAAGATGGTCTGCTGTACGTGGTCGACGGCGGCAATTTCCGCATTCAGGTATTCACGCCGGAAGGCGTGTATGTGCGCCGTTTCGGCGCAGTCGGTTTGCGCAGCGGACAGTTTTCCAAGCCCAAGGAAATCGCCATCGGCGAAGACGGTAACGTCTACGTGGTGGACATCGCCTTCGGGAATTTCCAGATCTTCAATCCGCAAGGCCAGGTGTTGCTGGCGGTGGGCGGGCGCGCGGAAACGGACGGCCCGGCCAGATTCATGCTGCCGCAGGGCATCGCGGTGGACAAGGACGGCAGGGTGTACATGGCGGATCAGTACTTCCGCAAAGTGGATGTGTTCCGGCCTGCGGGCTTGGACGAGAACGCCGGGTTCGCGGTACCAGGCGCAAGGAAATAGCGGCGCGGAAGGTGTGCGACGCGTCGCGTGCATTCGGGTTTCAAGGGCGGGGGCGTACTTGATCAGATATTGGCCTGTGTTGAGCTACATGCAAACCAATACGCAGAACACCTGTCCGAAACTGCGTTGAAGTGCGTATTGCACGTGGGCGGGTAGCGAATTTTTGCAACAGAAGGGCGGCGAATTATGAAAGAACGGAATATCAAGACGACAGTGGCAAGCCTGATTGCTGCGCTTGCAGTAGCGGGTGCGCTTACGGCCGGAAACGCGGTCGCGGGAATTGCCAATACCAAGCACAATCTGGGCACGACCGGAACGGGTTCGAATCACCAGACTGCGGGTACTGCGGAGTTGTGCGTGTTCTGTCACACCCCGCACGGCGCGGATACTTCCGCGACAGTGCCGTTGTGGAACAGGGTGCTGGCTGCGCCGGTGACTTATTCCACCTACAACAGTCTGGGTACTTCCAGTCTGGACGGGTCGACGGCGGCGGTGGGCTCTGTGTCGATTGCCTGCCTGTCCTGCCACGATGGCGTGCAGGCGATGGATGTGATGATTAACCAGCCGGGCTCCGGCGGCTTCAATGCGGCAGGCGCGGCAGCGACGGGCAATGTGTGGTCGGGTTCCGCCCAGTTGAACGGCGCGACGGTCACCAATACCGGCGTCGATCTGCGGAACGACCATCCGATCGGCGTGCAGTACGCGGGCGGTCCGGTGACCGGCACGGTACCCGATGCGCCCAACGACTACACCACCAGTCAGTTCAAGGACCGGGATTTCAAGGATGCGAAATCCGCGATCCTCAACGGCAAGTCGGTGTGGTGGGTCGAGACGCCGGGTTCCGGCAACGGGCGCCAGAAGACCGACATGCAGTTGTATACGCGCACCGGCGCGCTCGCGCTGGGCAGCGGAACGACATTGAACGGCGATCAACCCTATGTCGAGTGTGCGAGCTGCCACGATCCCCATAGTGAAAACCCCACCTTCCTGCGCATTGCGAATACGGGCAGTGCCGTATGCCTGGCCTGCCATACCAAGTAGTCGCATAGCGAACTAAGCAGTTGCAGGTATGTATCGACACGAGGCTTGCGGGTTAACCTGCAAGCCTCTTTCTTTGTTGCGCGCAACTGCGGTGCAGCGCGGGCAAGCGGAATGAACCATGTGAATTATCCCAACTCAAAACTTGCGCTGATTGCGCGGCGTCGGAAGTCGAATTCGTCATGAAAGAAGAAAAATGATGATGACCAGAATAACCGCAACAGTACTTCTGTGCTGGACTCTGTACGGCGTGAATGCCGTCGCGACAGTCGCGGCGCAGGACATGCCGCAGAGCGATGCGGCAACGCACGAAGCGTTGCTCGCAAAAATGGCGGAATTCAATATCACCCGGGAAGAATACGACGCGGCCCTCGCTGCGGCGACGCGCGGCAAGTTCTATCACGGCACAGCGCCGGAAAGCGAATTCCGGAAATTGCAGATCGACGTGGCCGACCGGCTGGTGACCAACGTGCTACTGCTGCGCGAGGCGAATCGGCGCGGACTGAAGCCGGATGCCGAACAAGTGCGCAAGACGCTGGAGTCGTACGAACAGCTCTATGCAGACAGCGAGCAATGGAAGAGCAACCGCGCACGCCTGCTGCCGGAGCTGACCGAACGTCTGGAGCGCGCAAGTCTGTTGAAGCAACTGGAGCTTGCGGTGCGCGCTGTGCCCGAGCCGGATGAAAAGCAGGTCCGCGAATACTATCTGACGTACCCGGAAAAATTCACCGAGCCCGAGCAACTCCGCGTGGCACTGATCCTCCTGAAAGTGGAACCGTCCGCGCCGGAAACGACCTGGAAGCGAGTGGAAGAAGAAGCGGCGGGCTTGGTCGAACGGTTGCGCGCCGGTGGCGATTTCGCAAGTCTGGCGCGCCTCCATTCCGCAGACCCTTCCTCGGCACAGGGCGGGGATCTCGGCTACGTGCATCGCGGCATGCTTCCGGATGCGGCGCAGGCGCTGCTGGAGTCCGCAAAGCCGGGTGAGGTGGCGGCGCCGCTGCGATTGCTGGAAGGTGTGGCGGTGCTGCGCCTCGTGGATCGAAAGCCCGCCAGGCTGATCAGTCTGGAAACGGTGCACGACCGCGCAAGAGAATTGCTCAAGCGCGACAAGGAAGACGCGGCATGGTCCGCGTTGATTTCTAAACTGAAGAAATAGTCGCTGGTGCAGGTGGGGACAACCACCCTTACTGCCGTTGCCGGATACGCGCAATGAGCAGGGAAAGCGCAATCCTTCGCCTGGTGGGGCGAAAACACCGCACTGGCAACTCAATTGCGGAGTGGGTGAAGAGCCATGCACCCCAAATTGAAATCGACCACTCATGTCTTGCTGGTGGCAGCGGCAGTGTCCCTGGCAGCGCACGCGTCGGGCCGGGAAATCGCGCTTGAGCCTGTATTGCCGTTCGACGCGGGCGCGCAGTCCGCCTACCCGGATCACACCGCCGCCGCCGAAACAACCGGCCCGCGCCCGGCGTGCGCAGATTGCATTGCACAGCAGGACGCACCGGGCCGCGACGGGGCAGCGGCCGAAGGTGCGACGAACGAAAGCGCCGCAGATGGAACTCAGCAGCAAGCGGACACGCAATCCGCCTCGGCAAGCGACGGGTACGGCATGGAACAGTTTCTGTTTCCGGTTCGCACGAGGATGGGCGGCGAACTGGGCTTCGATTTTCGCAGCGACAGAACGGGGGGCGGAAAAATCATGCAACAGGGTGAAACAGCCAGACTCAAAATCGGAGCCGACAGCTATCTCTGGCAGCCGTGGTTCGCCCAACTGGGCGGCAATCTGGATTTCAGTGCGAGCCATCGAAACACCGGCAGCAGCGGACAGGTCGCGCCCGGGAGTTCGAGCAGTGCGGGCCAGAATATCTATACGCTGAACGGCGACGCGCGTTTGACGGTGCTGCAGCAGAGCCGCTTTCCGTTCAACGCCTTCTACGAAAAAGGCGACAGCCGGCAAACCGGCAGTCTGGGGTTGGCCGACGACTACGGATTCAGGCGCGCCGGTGTTACGCAGGCTTATCAAACGCTGGGCGGCGCCAACTATTTCGCAAGCTACGACCGCAACACGCAGAACAGCGAGCGTTCCGGCAACTATCGGCAGGACAACATACGGGTGGAAATGTCGAAGCAATTCGACATGCAGCACATCGAAGTGGCGGGCAGCCGCAACACCAACACGCGCGAAGCCAACGGCGAGCGGGCCCGGGTCGATCTGTTGTCCGCGCGCCATTCCTATGCGCCGGACATGACGCTTTCCGTGGAAAGCCAGGCCAATGCCACGCGCTCGGATTACCGGCTGGAGCGCAATTTGAATGACGTGCGCCTGACGCAGGTGAACAGCAACGCGTTCTGGCGCTCGGACGAATCGCCCCTGACCGTGAACGGAGGTCTGCGTCTGCTTGCCCTGACCTCGGAATCGGACAGCGGTCTGGGCGCCACGACCGCAGTGCTGAATTCGGCCAATGCAAACCTGGGCGCGTATTACGAGTACGACCGCAATATCCGGTTCAACGCCAGCGCCAATGCAAACCTGTCCGACAACGAGACGGAACGCCTCGTGACCAGCAACGAAACGCTGGGCGCGACCTATCAGGCGGATGTGGTTCCGCTGGGCAAATTCAGTTATGACCGGACCGTCTCGCTCAACGCGAGCAATCGCAGCGGCGGACCGGAGAGCGGCCAGCAACTGGCGCTGCAGGCCAGCCACGGCGTGAACCGCAACTTTGCCATGGACTCGCTGGGCTATCTGGGCATGAACCTGAGCCAGGCGGGAACCGTCGCCCGCGATACCGCGCGCGACGAGCCGCGCCTGCTGCAGCACAGCGGCGCGCTGACCTGGTCGCTTGTGTCGGGAGAAGTGCAGACCTATGTGCGGTTGAGCGCGAGCGATTCGCGCGCCGTCGGCGGCGAGCAGGACAGCGTATTCCAGCTGGTCAATTTCCAGTTCAGCAGCAGCCAGCCCCTCGACAACCGAAGCTCGCTGAACGGCAACTTGACCATACAGTCGGTGCGCCAGCGCATCGGCACGCAGGCCGGCGCCGCAACCACCGAGGGTGGCGACGGCAAATTCGTGACCAGCTCCGGCGCTGACCTGAATTATTTCCACCAGCGCGCATTCGGCGTTCCGATGCTGCGTTTCGTTTCCACGCTCACGCTGACCAGTGACGCGTTTCTGCCCGTCGCCGGCGGCCCGCAGGATATGGCGCAGAAGTCATGGGAGAACCGCTTCGACTATGCAATAGGCAGGACACAGCTCACGCTCAGCGCACGCATCAGCGAGGTGAACCGGGGAGAGCGCAACACGTCGATCTGGTTCACGGTGAAACGGCTATTCGGCGATTGACCGGTAATTCAAAACATCGGGAGGCGGCTTGAACATGAATAACAAAAAAAGATCGTTGCTGGCTTTGCTGATCGCCGTCGCGTTTGCGGGCGCGGGCCTGCTGCAGCTTCCTGTTGCCCGCGCCGAATACGGCGACGTCGTGATCAACAACTTTTCCGATGCGGCGGGCATGAGGCCGGTGGTGTTTCCGCACTGGTTCCATCGCGAGCGTTTCCGCTGCAAGGTCTGCCATTCCGACCTTGGCTTCCAGTTCAAGGCGGGCGGCAACCAGATCAACATGCTCAAAATACTCGACGGCGAATACTGCGGCGCCTGCCACGATGGCAACATCGCGTGGTCGGTAGAGAACTGCAACCTCTGCCATTCCGGCATACCCAATACGCCGACCCATGTGCACGGGAGCACGGCCCAGCAACTGATCCTTCCCCCAACCGAGACCGGCGCGGCACTGCCGAACGGCACAGTGCGGCCCCCGGAAACGCCCGTCCCGGCAAAACCGGCACCGGCCGGCAGGCGATAGGAGGCGACATGAGACTACGATCAATTATCGCTTGTGTGCCGTTGACAGCTTGCTTGCTGCTGCTCGCGACGGCGGCGATACCGGCATTTGCGGCGGAGCCGGCAGCGGCATCGGCAGCGCTGCCGACGGCCAATCCTTTCAACCGTTTGCTGAAGCCGCCCGCGAAACGCAACCTGCCGCCTGCGGAAGACGGCATTCACGATCCGACCAACGACGGCACCCACGCCCTGCAGTCTCCCGCGCAGGGCTTTCTGCCTTTGGTGAAGAGCAACTTCGGGAACCAGGTGGACTGGGTCAAATCGCTGGACGAAAACCGCATCAATCCGCGCAACGAACTGGCCGACCCGACCGCCGAGCCTTTCGTGTTTGATCTCAATATTGAACGCGAGGTGAAAGGCTCCATGCCGGATGTGGTCTATCCGCACAAGCAGCACACGCAATGGCTGGACTGCGCCAATTGCCATCCCGATATTTTCATCCCGCAGAAAGGCGCGAACCAGATCAGCATGGCCGCCATTCTGATGGGAAAGCAATGCGGCGTGTGCCACGGCAAGGTGGCGTTTCCCGTGTCCGAATGCCGCAAGTGCCATTCGAAAAACAAGCCGCCCGTGGCGGCCAATGCAAAACCGTGATGGAGCAAACCGCAAAAACGAATGCGAGGAAATCATGAATATATCCGTCCAAACACTGATCGCACTGAGTCTGCTCGCATTGGGGTTGCAAGCGGCGTTTCCGCCCTGGGCCGCAGCAGTCGATGCGGTGCTGGCGCCGCCGTCGACTGCGGGCACCATGCCGCCCGCCGACAAGACGCAGGTACAACGCAGGCTGGAGTCGGTGGCGACCCTGGTTGAAGAATCCTCTGCCGCAAAACAGATCGAAGCCAGCGGCAATGCCGAGGCCATCGCGCACCGCGCCAAGGCGCGCGATCTGCATGCGCAGGCCGGCGAAGCGTTCCGCAAGGGCGACTACGAAACGGCGCAGAAGCTGCTGTTCGAAGCCACCCGCCAGATGGTAAACGGCGTACGGCTGGCCGCACCTGCCGAAGTGACCGGGCGCAAGAAACTGACCGACTTTAACAACCGCATGGAGAGCATCAAGGTTTTGCTGGCCGCGCAGAAACGCATCAGCGTGGAAAAGAAGCAGGGCGCGAAGGGGCAGGAAGTCAGCCGGCAGATCGAGGCCATGATCAAGGAGGCCGCGACCCTGAAGGATGCGGGCAAGGTCGAAGAAGGCCGCGTGGTGCTGGATCGCGCTTACGTGTTGACCAAGACGGCCATTGCCGGCATGCGCAGCGGGGAGACGCTGGTGCGCTCGCTGGATTTCGCCACCAAGAAAGACGAGTACGTCTACGAGATCGACCGCAACGATACGCACAAGATGCTGGTTGAAATGCTGCTCAAGGAAAAGCGCGTGGCGAATCCGAATCTCGACAGCCAGGTCAGGCAACATCTGGACAAGGCCGCTTCCCTGCGCGCGATGGCGGAAGAACACGCGGCGAAGGGCGATTACATTTCCGGCATCAGCCGGCTGGAAGAATCCACGCAGGAACTGGTGCGCGCGATACGCCGGGCGGGTGTCTTCATTCCGGGATGACCGATGCCATGCCGAGCGCACGCGATCAATTCCGGAGGCAGAAATTAATGCGCATGCTCGCGCTACTTGCGCTGTTTTGGATTGCGGCGAGCCCGCAGGTTGGCGCCGAAACTGCGCCGGCGTCCAGATGGCAGAAACTGGCGGAAGACGGCCTGCACGATCCGGCCAATCCCGGCTTGGCGTTTTTGCAGGAACCGGGTCAGGCGCTTTCCAGGTTGCCGCCGGATGTGGTGGGCAACCGCGTGCGCTGGGTGGAGGCATTGCGGCAGGGCATGATAGCGCCGCGCGCCAGTATTTTTCCGGGCACCCAAATCAGGGTGCTCGACGGGGACGTCATCATGCCGCGCACGGGCGAGATGCCCATGGTGCGATTTCCCCACAAGCAGCACACCGAGTGGCTGGATTGCAGCAATTGCCATGAAGCCCTGTTCAAGTCCAAGGCGGGGGCCACGCCGGTCAACATGCTGGAGATATTGGGCGGGGAATACTGCGGGCGCTGCCACGGCGCGGTGTCGTTTCCGCTGACCGAATGCAATCGCTGCCACAGCGTGTGGCGCGAAGGGACGGGACCGGATCATGCCGGCAAACCCTGACATCAATGGAGAAACGCACAGAGCCCCGCAGGGCAGGACAGGGCTGAAAAAACTGTTGCTGGTGCTGCTGTTGTGCCTGAGCGCGCCGGCTGCGGCAGAGTATGCGGACGTGGTGCTGAACAAGCGTTCCGAAGCGGCGGGCATGCCGCCGGTGATTTTTCAGCACTGGTTTCATCGCGAACGGTTTCGCTGCAAGGTCTGTCATTCGGAGCTGGGTTTCCAGATGCGCGTCGGCGCCAACGATGTGCTCATGACAGACATCATCGACGGCAAGTTTTGCGGCGCATGCCATAACGGCAGTCTTGCGTGGGGGCCGGAGAATTGCGAGCTGTGCCACTCCGGTCTGCCGGGGCTCAAGACCGGCATCAGGGGCGATGCCGAGACGAGAGGGCCGGGGCGCTGGTGAGTGTGCAGATGCGCAATGGAATGATTGGACAGGCGTAGGTTGGGCAAAAGCCGAAGGCTGTGCCCAACATGACAAACGATATTGGTCTCTCGGTTTTGTTGGGCACGCTGCGCTTTGCCCAACCTACGATATTTTTGGTACCGGCTCGTCCGGCTTGGGATTATTGGACAGGGTGAATAATCATGCCGCTTCGTTTTGTTTTTCGCACAAGCATCTTTCTCCTGAGCCTGCTGCTGCCCGGCTGCGTTGCCCCGTCACAGCCCGCAGGCGGCGCGGCAGCACGCGAATTGCTCACGCCGTGGAGCATGGTCACCGGCGGCCCGCTGCTGCAGACATCCGCCACGGGCGGACTACAACAAGGCATGGCCGGGTTTGTCCAATTGCGCCACCCCACCGCCGTCAGCGTCCTCAACAACGATGTCTATCTGGCGGATGCTTCGCTGCGCCGCATCTACCGCTATAGCCGCACGCGCCAGACCTTCGAACCATTCACCGACTTGGTGGCGGACGCCGCCATGCGGATTTACGCCAGCCCCGACCTGACGGTGTACGTGACCGATGCGGCGCGCTCGCGCGTGCTGCAATATTCCCGCGATGGTCAGTTGCTCAGGACATACAGCAGCGAAATGAATCTGGGTCGGCCCGTTGCCGTGACGCAGGATGCCAGCGGCGGCCTGCTGGTAGCCGACGGCCTGTACGGGCAGGTCGTTTCGTTCAACCGGCTGGGGCTGCCGCTGTTCGTTGCCGACCGGCGCGGTATCGAAGACCGGGTGCAGGGCATTTCGGATATGGCGCGCGGTCCCGAAGGTTTGTACCTGCTCGACCGCCTCGGCGCGCAAGTCGTGCTGCTGGGGCTGAACGGCGAATACCGCATGTCCTTTGGCAAGGGCGAACTGTCGCAGCCGGGCGCGATTGCGGCGGACAGAAGCGGCCGCGTCTATGTGAGCGACAACTTCGACAACAGCATCAGCATCTACTCGCGCGGCAAGCGGCTCGCGAAATACGGTAGCAGCGGTTCCATGCCGGGCGCATTCAACCAGATCACCGCGCTGTGGGCGGACGAGGGCAAGCTCTATGTCGCGGACAGCCTCAATGCGCGCATCCAGATACTGCTGGTGTCGCCAGCTTCAGCGGGCGGGAAGGATGGCCGGCATGAATGATTCTTGCGCAAAGACCGGAAGCAAGCCCTTCCATCGCAGCGGACTCCTCGTTGTGCTGGGAGCTGCGCTGTTGCTGTCGGGCTGCGCGGAAACGAAGATGGTGATGCGCATGGATGCGGCCGGTCAAACGGAAAGCACCAAAACGGTGTGGCCTGCTTCTCCCGAGATTCCGCGCTTCCGCTATGTCGGGCAGCTCACTGGCGACGAGAATTTCACGCCCGCCGATATCGACAGCCGGGGCACCGCGAAAAAAATATTCTACTGGCTGGTCGGGCTCACCGGCAGCAACGAGGAGCGCGTGGTATTGCAGCGTCCGCAAAGCGGCATGGTGGATGCGGCGGGCCGCGTCTACGTGACCGACGTGAGCCGTCAGGCGGTGTTCGTGTTCGATCAGGCCGCAGGCGAACTGCGGGTGTGGGATCGCGCGGAAGGCAGCGACAAATTCGTGGCGCCGGTCGGGATCGCGGCGGGAGAGAACGGCCAGATACTGGTGGCGGATGCGGAACTGGGCCGCGTCTTCCGGCTGGATGCCGGGGGCAATCCGCTCGGCAGTTTCGGCGCGGGCGTGCTCAAGCGGCCGACCGGCCTGGCGCGCGACCCGGCACGCGGTCTCGTGTATGTGGCGGACACCCATGCGCACGACGTCAAGGTATTCGACGACCGTGGCGTGCTGCAGGAAACGCTGGGCAACCGCGGCGAGGCCGACGGCGAACTGAATTACCCCACCCACCTCGCATTCGCGGACGGCAAATTGTATGTGTCCGATTCCATGAATTCGCGCATCCAGGTTCTTGATACGCAAGGTCATGTGCTGGGCAAGTTCGGCAAGCGCGGCCTGTATGTGGGCAACTTCACGCGCCCCAAGGGCGTGGCGCTGGACGGCAGCGGAAACATCTACGTCGTGGAATCGTTTTACGACAACCTGCTGGTGTTCGGCAACGACGGAAAATTTCTCATGCCCATAGGCGGAACCGGCAAAGGTATCGGGCAGTTCTATCTGCCGGCCGGCGTGTGGTGCGACGCGCAGAACAAGGTCTACGTCGCCGACATGTTCAACGGAAGAGTCGTGATATTCCAGGCACTGGAGGGCGCGCCATGAGCTGGTTTGAACGCATTGCGCTGGTTTTGCTAGGGCTCATGCTGGCGCTGGCCGCGCCGCAACCGGCATCGCCGGCCAACCGCATTTCCGACGTGCGCGGCACCAAACACAATCTGTCTGCCGCGCCCGACCTGAGCGCCACGCCGTCGGGAGGACGCGTGCCGGCGCGCGACATCAAGGCCGCCAGCGAAACCCAGGTGTGCGTGTTCTGCCACACGCCGCACCAGGGCGAGATCGCGCCCGGCGCGCCGTTGTGGAACCGCAAACTGTCCGGGGCGACCTACACGACTTACACCTCCAGCTCGATTGAAGCCAATGCTGCGGAGCTGGCCGCCGCGCCCGGCGGGACTTCCAAGCTGTGCCTGTCGTGCCACGACGGCACACTGGCCATCGCCAATGTGAATGTGCTCGACGGGCAGGCCGCGCCTGCCGTCGCGATGAATGCCGCCGCGACTGCGCAGATGCCGCCCGGCAGCGGCACGGCCACCGGCTTCACGCGCAACCTCGGCACCAGCCTGAGCAACGATCATCCCATCTCTTTCACCTACGACAGCACGCTGGCCGGCGCCGACGGCGAGTTGCGCACGCCGGACGGCGTCACGGTCGGCAACCGCGTCGCCGGTGCCGCGAGCAAGCCGCTGCTGCCGCTGGAAAACAACCAGATGCATTGCGCCACCTGCCACGACCCGCACATCCGCGACGTGGATATCACGCTGAATACCAAGTTCCTGCGCATGAACCGTTTGCAGGAAGCGCCGCCCACGGGAGGCGCCTTCGATACGGCCAACGACATCGTCTGCCTGGGTTGCCACGACAAGGCCGGCCAGGCCTGGGCCGGTTCCGCGCATGCCAACAACAACGTGGCGACGCAACTCTATACGGCGGGCGCCGCCGCGCAGCGCGAGTTTCCGGCCAACACGCCGGTGTGGAAAGCGTCCTGCCTGAATTGCCACGACACGCACACCGTGCAAGGCGCGCGCCGCCTGTTGCGCGAAGGCACGGACAGCACGGCCACACCCAAGACGGGCGGCAACTCCGCCATCGAACAGACCTGCTACGCCTGCCATACCGCGAGCGGCACCTCGGCCGTGGCGTTCACGCCGGGTACTGCCACTGCGGTGCCGGACATCCGCACCGACTTCGCGCAGGCGCGGCGCATGCCGATCAGCGACACGCCGGAAGTGCACGACATCGGCACCGGCACCGGCATCCGTCGCGGCAAGGATTTCATCGAGTCGAACGCGCTGCTGGGCGCAACGCCCGGCAATCGCCACGCCGAATGCACCGATTGCCACAACCCGCATCGTGTGGCCAAGACCCGTTTGTTCAACGACCCCAACACGCTGGTCGCCGCCGCGGGCACACACAAGCACACGGACGACGGCACCGACATTCACGACAACCTGGCCTCCGGCGTGCTGCGCGGCGGCTTCGGGGTCGAGCCGGTCTACAGTTCCCTGTCCTTCCACGCCATGCCGATTACTTTCAACGTCAAGCGCGGCGACGGCGGCACCGGCGCATCGACGGCGGTGGGCAGCGAATGGGTCACGCGCGAGTATCAGATCTGTCTCAAGTGCCACTCCAACTTCGCCTACCCGGACGACAACGTGTATCCGAACAGCAGCAACCGGCCGCAACTGGGCGGGCCCGGCCTGACGCCAGCCAATGCCAACGGTCATTCGAACTTCACCAGCTACACCAACCAGGCCAAGGAATTCCAGGCGCCGGTCACGCATTCCGTCGCGGTGGGCTCGGTGAGTCGCGGCAACGAGGGCGGCACCGGCACGGCGGCCTCCAACAACAACAACCACCGCTCCTGGCATCCGGTGCTCGCGCCGACCGGACGCCTCAACCGCCCGGGCTCCTGGCTGGCGCCGTGGAACAACGCCGGCACCGGCGGCAGGGCCGGAAGGCTGGGCGTGCAAACGATGTATTGCTCCGATTGCCACGGCTCGTCGACGGGCACCGCCGCATCGGTGATTCCCGCCGGCGGCGAGAACAACAGCCCGTGGGGACCGCACGGCTCGACACTCAATTTCCTGCTCAAGGGCGATTACAGCACCGCCTCGGGCGAAGGCGCGAACGACACGCTGTGCTTCAAGTGCCACAGCCAGAACGCCTACAGCGGCGGGGGCGGCACCGGCTGGTCCACCGACAAGGGCGACGGGCACAACGTGCATTCCGACAAGATCGGCAGCCCGCTGCGCTGCAACTGGTGCCACGTGGCGGTTCCGCACGGATGGATGAACCGCAGCCTGCTGGTCAACCTGCTCGATGTCGGTCCCGAGGCGGGCCTGCCGCCGGGCACGGCGGTGCCCTTCACCAACAACGTGGGGTATTCGAACGGGCCGTATTACCGCAGGGCGTTCCTGCGCGTGATCTCGTTCCCGGCTTCCGGTGCGCAGTGGACCGAGGGTAACTGCAACGGCGGCAGCAAGGACACGATGAAGAGCAACTGCGAGTCGCCGAATTGATGTTGACGAACGACAAATGCGTAGGTTGGGCAAAGCGCAGCGTGCCCAACATTGACAACGATGCCAGTTGGGCACGCTACGCTTTGCCCAACCTACATGACTTCGCCGGAATGACGGCCTATTGGATTACTTGGATCAAACGAGGTTTTCAAGATGATACTGCCGCAGCCCAACCTGCTGCACATTGCCACCCGTCTTGCTTCGCCGAAGCTGACGCTGGCAGGGTTCGCGCTGCTCGGCGCGGCGGCGATTGCCGTGTATCAGCTCGGCGACAGCGCCGCCGCCTGGCTGGCCGGTCCGCTGCTGCTGCTCGCCGTGAATCTGATCGGGGCGGTGGCGAGCAACGGCGTCTTTCGGCGCCAGTTGCCGCTGCTGGTGTTTCACCTGGCATTGATCGCGCTGGTGCTGCTGGCCGCGATCAGCCGCCTGACCTATCTCAAGGGCGCGGCCGACGTGACGGAGGGCACCGCGTTCGGCGGTCTGTGGCGACAGGTCGCGGGGCCGCTGCATCCGGACCGGCTGAACGAGGTGCAATTCATAAACGAGGGTTTCGACATCAGTTACAAGCCGGGGCCGCTGCGCGATCTGACGCTCAACCGCGTGCGCTGGATAGCCGACGATGGCCGCGAGCGCGTGGAGCAGATCGCCGACAACCGGCCGCTGGTGTCGCACGGTTACCGTTTCTATCCGAGCTCGAACAAAGGCTTCGCGCCGGTGCTGTTGTGGCTGCCGAAAGAAGGCGTACCGGTGCTCGGTGCGGTGCACCTGCCCAGCTTTCCGGTCAACCGCTTCACGCAATCCAGGGACTGGCGACCGGCCGGGGCCAAGTCCGATATCTGGATCATGCTCGACGTGCCGGAAGACTTGATCCCGGCGGACCGCGCTTCGCGCTTCAACGCGCCGCAGCAATATCCGCTGGTGCTGCGCCGAGGCGATTTGCGCCGCGAAATGCGGCCGGGTGAACGCGTGAGCTTGCCGGATGGCGACGTCGAATACCGCGAGCTGCGCACCTGGATGGGCTACAGCGTTTTTTACGACTGGACCCTGCCGTGGATGCTCTCGGCTTGCGTGGTCGCGGTGCTGAGCATGGGCGCGCACTTCTGGAATAAATTTGCGGCAAAGCCGTGGAACAGGGAGAACTGATCTCATCATGGAACTCGAACTCAAATTGTTGTGGACGGCCATCGTGCTCTACGTGCTGGGCGGCTCGCTCGCCGTGATCGGCGTGGTGTTCCGCAAACGCCCGGAGCGCAGCATCCTCGGTCTGCTATTGCTCGGCTGGTTCATGCATACCGCAACGCTGACCCTGCGCTGGATACGCCTGGATCACGGGCCATTCATGACCATGTTCGAAATTCTTTCGAGCAACGTCTGGAGCCTGGTGCTCGTGTTCATGATCGCCTACTGGCGCATCAAGGCAATCCGTCCGGCCGCCGCCGTGGTCATGCCCATCCTGTTCGTGATGATGGGCTGGCTGATGCTGTCGAGTCCGGGCGAGGCGCATTTCCCGCAATCGTTCCGCACGCCCTGGCTGTTCATCCATATCGGTTTCGGCAAAGTGTTCCTCGGCGCGGTGCTGGTGGCGGTCGGACTGTCCATCGTAATCCAGTCGCGGCGCACGCTGCGCGGTCTCGCCTGTTTTCAGAGCCTGCCCGAAGACGCGCGCCTCGACGAACTGGCCTACCGCTTCATGGCGCTCGGACTGGTGTTCAACAGCCTGATGCTGATCGCGGGTGCGATCTGGGCGCAGGATGCATGGGGCCGCTACTGGGCGTGGGACCCGCTGGAAACCTGGGCGTTTCTCACCTGGCTGGTGCTGGTGTTCTACCTGCACCTGCGCAGTACCTACAGAATCGCGCCGCGCAGCGGCTCGCTGCTGGTGCTGGCGGTATTCGTCGCCGCCTTCCTGACATTCTTCGGCGTGCCGTTCATTTCAACCGCACCGCACAAGGGAGCCGTCTGACATGGAAAACGCACTGAAAAATGATGCCGGAATGCGCCGCCTCGCGGCAGCATGGTTGCTGCTCGCGCTGGCGGCGCTGACCCTGTCTACCTGCTTCGCCGTGCTGGTGGTGGCGGCACGCACGCCGCTGTTCGGAGAACTGGGCACCTCCGCGACGCTGTTTCGCAGCGCGCTGGTGTTGCATGTCGGGCTGGCCGTGGTGGTGTGGTTCCTCGCGGCGGCGGCCGGCGTGTGGACCATGGCGGCGGGACGCGCGGGGCGCGTGCGCTGGATTGCGTGGGGCATGGCCACTGGCGGTGTGCTGGCCATGGTGCTCGCATTATTCGCCGGCTCGTCGGTGCCGGTGCTGGCCAATTACCTGCCGGTGCTGGACAGCCCGCTGTTCCTGGGCGGACTCGCGCTGTTCCTGTGCGGGATTGCATGGTGCGGCGTGATGTCGGCGGCGCCCCTCGTGCGCCGACTGAAGAGCGAACCCGATGCCGGTTGGCGCATCGGGGCGCTGTTGTCGATGGCAGTTGCATTGATCGCGCTGGGTGCCTTGGCGTATTCACTGCTGCATACCGGCATGCAGGACATCGCTGCGCATTTCGAGATCGTCGCCTGGGGGCCGGGGCATGTGCTGCAGTTCGTGCATGTCGTGCTGCTGATGACGGCCTGGATCATGCTCGCGGAAAGCGCGCTGGGCAGTCCGGTGCTGACGCGGCGCGCGCTGTTCGTATTGCTGGCGTTGGCTGCGGCGCCCGCACTCGCGACGCCGTTCATCTATTCGATGTACGGGTTTGGCGATTCCGAATTCCGCCATGCGTTCACCGCGCTCATGCAATGGGGGGCGTGGCCGGCGGCGGTGCTGCTGGCCGTGCATATCCTGCGTCTGCTGTTCAAGGCGCGGCGCACGGCGGGGAGCAGCGCGGAATCATTGCCATTGCTGTTGTCCATACTGCTGTTCCTGCTGGGCTGCGTGTTTGGCACTTCGATACGCAGCGAATCCACCATGGTTCCCGCGCATTATCACGGCACGGTCGGCGCGGTCACGCTGGCCTACATGATGCTGGGCTACCGCCTGTTGCCCGCCTTCGGCGTGAACAACCGCGCGGGAAACATGCAGCGCCTGCAACCGCTGATCTACGGCGCGGGCCTGCTGGTACTGTCTTCTGCGCTGGCGTGGTCGGGCTGGCTGGGCGTGCCGCGCAAGACGCTGCATGTCGAATTGATCGCGCAAGACCCTGCCTACTTCGCCGCGATGAGTCTGGCCGGTGTGGGCGGCTTGCTGGCCATCGCGGGCGCCGCGCTGTTCGCGGCGAATATTCTGCGTACCATGCGCGCCGCACAACAAGCTGCTGCACCCCGGCGCGTGCAGCGTGACGTGCGTCCGCGCGCACTGGGATGGGCGCTGGGCGCGGTGCTGACGGGCGGCGCGCTCATCGCCTGGTGGCCGTCCGCGTTCGACGGGGAAGTAGTCGAAAGGTCCGATATTGCGCAACAGCACAAGGAGGAAATAGACCGCCGCTTCCTGCAGGGCGTGGCGATGCTGCACGCGAAGCAGTTCGACTACGCGGCGACCGCTTTCGACCGCGTGCTGGAACTCGCCCCGAATATGCCGGAAGCCCACGTCAACATGGGATACGCGCTGATCGGCGTCGGCCGCTACGACGCGGCGCGCGATTTCTTCGAAGCCGCCACGCGTTTGCGCGTCACCCAGGTAAATGCCTATTACGGACTGGCCATCGCGCTCGAAGGATCGGGCGACCTGCCCGGCGCCTTGGGCGCGATGCGCAGCTACGTGCATCTCGCGCACGGCGAGGATGCGTATGTGCGCAAGGCGCAAGCGGCGATTGGGGAATGGGAGGGCCGGCTGCGCAAGGCGACCTCGAAACAGAAGCTGGCAAAAAACCCGTAACTTCGTAGATCGTAGCGACGTAGGTTGGGCAAAGCGAAGCGTGCCCAACATTGATCCACAAACCCGAAAGGACAGAAATGCACCGCACCCCGAAATGGCAAGCCCGCATGATCGTCGTGCTGCTGCTCGCGCTGCTGTCGTCATGCGGCGAACAACTGCCCGTGGGGAACCAGTTTGCCGAAGGCAAGCCCTTGCCCTTGCTGAGATTGACCGACTTGAACGGCGCTGCGGTTTCGAGCCGGAGCTTCGAGGGCAAGCTGCTGGTGCTGAATGTCTGGGGTAGCTGGTGTCCGCCCTGCCGCAAGGAGATGCCCGGTTTGCAGCGCTTGAGCGAACGGTTGGATGCGCGGCTTTTTGCCGTGGCCGGTTTGTCGGTCGACAGGGATGTGATGCGGGTGAGCGAATTCGTCGGGCGTTATGGAATCACCTTTGAGAATTTCGTCGATCCGGGCGGCAGGCTGGCCAAGAAGCTGGGGGTCGATGCCTATCCCGAGACCCTGCTGCTTGCGCCCGACGGAACGCTGATCCGGCGCGTGCAGGGCGAGCAGGACTGGAACAGTCCCGAGACGGTGCGGATGCTGGAGGCGTTGCAGCGCGGATACCAAATTGCGACGCACGAACATCAAGCCGACAGACAGGAAAGGAAATGAATATGAAAAACGGAAAACAGGCCGGCAACATCGCGGCGCTCGCCGCCCTTGTGGCCTGCGCATGGAGCGGAGCACTGTTTGCCGCGGACATCAGTAACGGCAAGAGACTCTATGCGAGCTACTGCGCGTCCTGCCACGGCGCCGGCGGTATCAGCGTAATGCCAGGCGCGCCGAATTTCCAGCGCGGCGAGCGACTGATGCAGCCCGACATGGCGCTGCATGCACATGTGCAGACCGGCAAGAATGCCTGCCCCTCGTTTCGCGGCATGCTGAGCGACCGCGAGATCATGGATGTGGTCGCGCATTTGAGGACGATGAATTGAAACTCGCATTCAGTCTCTTATGCATTGCCGCATGGGCCGTTCAGTCTGCCGTTGCCGGAGCGGAGAACAATGCGGCATTGCCGCGCGTCGTCGAAACCTTCGGCGTCGGCAGCAATGTCTACGTGCGCGCGCTGACCGTCGAACCCGGCAGCAACACGCTGTGGGTGGGTACTTCGGCGGGAGTGCATGAAGTGGATCTGAAATCCGGCAAGCTGCGCAACACTTTCACGCGCGACAGCGGACTCGCGAACGAATACGTATTCGCCGTCGGCATCGACCGGCAGGGCTACAAGTGGTTCGGCACCAACGCGGGCGGCACATCGCGCTACCGCAACGGGAAATGGAAAACCTATTTCCCCATGCACGGCCTGGCGGACTACTGGGTCTATTCCTTCGCCAGCCAGCGTAACGGAGATTTGTGGATAGGCACCTGGGCCGGTGCGAACCGGGTCGACCTGAAGACGATGAAGTTCAGCACCTATGTGAAAGAGCTGGTCAACGAGTGGGTGTACGGCATCGCGGTGGATGCGCGCGATCGCGTGTGGTTCGGTACCGAGGGCGGCGTCTCCATGTTCGACGGCAAGACTTGGCGCGCCTGGACTCACAAGGATGGACTGGGTGCGCCGAATGCGCGGCAATTGCAGGCCAGCCCGAACACCGGACTGGGCACCCGCTCGCGCCACGACCTGAATTTGCTCTCGGCGGAAGGCGCGCCGACGTTCAATCCGAATTACGTTTTCTCTATCTATGTCGCAGCGGATCAGACGGTGTGGGCGGGCACCTGGGGCGGCGGCGTCAGCCGCTTCGACGGAAAGACATGGACGAACCTGACCAGCAAAGACGGTCTGGCCGGAGATGTGGTGTACAGCATCGCGCAGGACAGGCAGGGCGTGTTGTGGTTCGGCACCAGCAACGGCCTGTCGCGCTACGACGGCAAGACCTGGCACAACTACAACAACCGGACGGGTTTGCCCGACAACAATGTGTATGCAGTCAGCGTCACGCCCGGCGGCGATGTGTGGGCCGGCACCAAGGGGGGCGTTGCACGGATAGCGCTGCAATAAATTTCAAGACGTCACCAATCTCTAGTCGTAGGTTGGGCAAAGCAAAGCGTGCCCAACGTTTTGAGGGAACCCCGGATACGGGCGAGACAGGCGATATTGAAGCGGGGGTATGACGGCATTGTTGGGCACGCTTTGCT
>JAUSBC010000124.1 GCA_030652215.1 Sideroxyarcus sp. | reverse complement strand
CATGACCGAGCATTTTTTGGAATTGCAGGGAAACCGCCGACTGAAAATCGGAACTAGGGAGCTGGAACAATGTGCTTAATTCATCGGAACCCTGGGAAGCCCACCAGAATCCGGCCAGCCGGTTCTTAACATGACGAAACGTCAGCGCCAGGCCCACAAAACCAGCCATTCCCAGCCCCAGCACCGCGAACCAGGCCGGCTGGTTGACCCCTCCCAGGTAGATCAGAAGTAATCCCAGCACCGCTATCACCATGGTGCTGCCGAAATCAGGCTGCAGCAGCACCGCTGCGCACACCAGACCGATACAGGCCAGGACCGGAAAAAATCCCTGCTTTAGGCTTTTCATCTTTTCCCCCCGGCGGGCCATGAAATCGGCCAAAAACAGCACCAGGAAAAGTTTGGCAAACTCGGCCGGCTGGACCCCCAAGAACCAGCTCTTGGCCCCCCGCACCGCCCGGGCGGCGAAAGGGGTGATGTACAGTACCAGCAGCAGGACCATGAACGCCGGCCCGATCAGGTGCCGCACTTTGCGGTAGTTAATCTTGAAGGCGGCGATGAAGGCCAGGGCCGCCGCCAGAAAACGCCAGAGGGTTCCCTTTAATATCCCCAGCCGGTAATAGAACGACCGGCCCCGGATCTCCCGGGGAAAGGCCGACTGTAGCAGCATTCTGTTCAGCTTTACCAGTTCCTCGCCTTCCGGGTTCTGGGCCATCATCCCGGCTGCGGTCTTGGATATTTTCACATCCTTGAAAGCCTGGCCGTCGTATATGGCCCCACCCAGCAGCAGCGGGTTAAGCGCTTCGGACAAGATCTTCTTCAAGCTGTCGGCGTCGACCTTTTTCATACTGCCGTAATGCCCCAGCAGGTACAGGGACGAAGCCGGGAGCTGGCTTTTTATCAGGGCGGGAACCCCCTCCCGTCCCTGGGAGATCTTTTGGGCCAGCGCGGCCGGCTGCTTGAAATCGCGGGGCCGGAACAGGGCGGAATTGCCGGATATCAGATAATCGCTGACGCTGTAGCTCATCACAAAGCCGTAGCCGGCCAGAAGCAGCACTGCCACCAGCAGCAGATGGTCTATTTCCCCCTTACGGTAGTTCATTCTTCTTCAATCCGGCCACCGCCTGTTTGAACTGGTTGCCCCGGTCCTCAAAATCATTGAACATGTCAAAACTGGCGGCCCCCGGCACCAGCATCACCAGCTGGCCGGGCCGGGCCAGAGCCGAGGCCTGCAAAACCGCCTCTTTCATGCTTCCGGCCTTGTGAAGGTTCTTCATTCCCAGGGTTGAAAGCTCCCGCTCCATCCGGTCCCGGCATTCTCCTATCAACACCGCCGCCCCTGCCTTTTGGGCGATCTCCTTAAGAAAATCGGAAAGGTCGACGTTCTTCTCCTTGCCCCCGGCAATGACCACCATCTGTTCCCCGAAGGCCCGCAGCGAGCTGACCCCGGCCGCGGCATTGGTGCACATGGAATTGTTGATGTAGCGGACGCCGTTCACCGTCCCCGCTTCCTCCAGCCGGTGGGGTACGCCTTTGAAGGTTTCCAGCGCCTGTTTGATGGTGGCCGGTGATATTTTCAGGATCAGGGCCGCCGCCGCCGCCGCCAGGGCATTTTGGACATTGTGCTGTCCGGGCACCGCCAGCTCCGAAGCCCGCATCAGCGGGACCAGTTCCTTGCCCTGCGCCCAGCACATCGTCCCCTGGTCAAGGCAGGTCCCCCGCTCCATCCGGCGCAAAAGGGAAAACATCATTTTTTGTGACCCGGCCCCCACGGTATATTTCAGCACCATCTCGTCATCGGCATTCAAAACGGCATGATCGGAAGGGGTCTGGTTCTCAAGCAGCCGGGCCTTAAGTTTGGCGTAGGTCTCAAAATCGGGGTGCCGGTCCAGATGGTCGGGAGTGATATTGGTGATGATGCCGATATAAGGTTTGAAGTCTACTATGGACTCCAGCTGGAAGGTGCTGACCTCAGCCACGATGAAGCTTTGGGGGCCGGCTTCCAGGGCCAGCTCGCAGACCGGCCGGCCCGGCGCCAGGTTGCCGCCGATGTAGCAATCCATCCCGGCGGCCTGCAATATCCCGCCCAGCATGGAAGTGGTGGTGGATTTTCCGTTGGTGCCGGTGATCCCGATGATTTTGGCCGGGGTCAACTGATAGGCCAGCTCCATCTCGCCGATCACCGGAATGTTCTTCTTTCGGGCCTCCGCCAATACCGGTAGTTCCAGCCTGACCCCGGGACTTATCACCACCAGATCGGCCTCCAAAACCTTACCTGAATGCCCGCCGGTTTCATATTGTATGCCGGCCGCCTTTAAGTCTGATTCTGCCTGGGGGCTTAAAGATCTTCCCTCGGACAACAGTACCCTGGCCCCGTTCTTTTTCAACAAACGGACCGCCGCTAGTCCGCTTCTTCCGGCGCCGATCACCGCCGCTGTTTTATCTTTAAGTTCCAGCTTCAAATTTTTGCTTTTAGTGGTCTTTGTTTATCTGATCTTTAGGGTGCTCAATGCCACCAGGGCGCAGATGAAGGCTATGATCCAGAACCGGACCACTATCTTCTGTTCGCTCCATCCTATCTTCTGGAAGTGATGATGGATGGGGGTCATCCTGAATATCCTCTTCCCGGTGGACTTGAAGGAGGCCACCTGGAGGATCACCGAGAAGGCCTCCATCAAGAACACCCCGCCTACGATACCCAGCAGGATCTCCTGCTTGATCAGCACCGAGACCGTTCCTATCACCCCGCCCAGGGCCAGCGAACCGGTGTCCCCCATCATGATCTCGGCCGGGTGGGTGTTGTACCAAAGAAAACCCATGGCCGCTCCCACCATCGCGGCGCAAAGCACCGTCAGTTCGCCCGAGCCTTTCATGAACAACAGGTTAAGGTACTCGGCCCATTTGAAGTTCCCGGTGATGTAGCACATCACAGCGTAAGCGGCGGCGGCAAATAGGAAAACCCCTATGGCCAGACCGTCCAATCCATCGGTCAGGTTAACCGCATTGGAGGTGAACACTATCACCAGCGTTACGAAGGGAATGTAGAACCAGGCCAGGTCTATGAACACGTTTTTAAAGAACAGCAGGCTGGTCTTGGTGGCATATTCCGGATTGAGGGGAAAGAATCTCAGATATACTGCTATCAGCAGGGCCACCGCGAACTGCCCCAGCAGTTTTTTCCGGCCCACCAGGCCCTTGGGGTTCTTTTTGACCACTTTCAGGTAATCGTCATAGAAGCCGATCAGACCCAAAAGGATGGTGGCCGCCAGAGATATCTGGATGTACTGGTTGGAGAGATCGGCCCACAAGAGCACCGGGATAATTATTGCCG
>JAUSBC010000077.1 GCA_030652215.1 Sideroxyarcus sp. | reverse complement strand
GCTTGGGCTGCGGGGTTGAAGACGACATCCCAGAACGAGGTCATTTCCATGCGCATGGTCACGTAGCTGAACTCGGAGCCCACCGGGTTCTGCATCCAGCCGTTGGCGACGAGAATCCATACCGCCGACAGGTTGGAGCCTGTGGCGGTGAGGTAGGTGATCAGCAGGTGCCTGCGTTTGGACAGCTTGTCCCAACCGAAGAAGAACAGGCCGATGAAGGTGGATTCAAGGAAGAACGCCATCAGGCCTTCGATGGCCAGCGGCGCGCCGAAGATGTCGCCGACGTAGTGTGAGTAATAGGCCCAGTTGGTGCCGAACTGAAACTCCATGGTCAGGCCGGTGGTGACGCCCAGCGCGAAGTTGATGCCGAACAGCTTGCCCCAGAACTTGGTCATGTCGCGGTAGATTTCCTTGCCGGTCATGACGTAGACCGTCTCCATGATGGCGAGCAGGAAGGACAGCCCCAGCGTCAGGGGCACAAACAGGAAGTGGTAAAAGGCCGTCGCGGCGAATTGCAGCCGCGACAGGTCAACGATTTCTTCGGTGATCATCAGTACTTCTCCTAGTGAGGTTTATTCTTGTCGGCGGGCGGCGCGACCAGGGCTGCGGCGACCCGGTCCGGGTCCATGCCGTCGATCATGCTGTGTATCGCCGGGTGGCTGAAAAAGACATACCAGAGCCCGTAGAGCAGCAGCAGTTTGATCGCCAGGGTGGCAGCGATCTCGCGCCACATCAGCGCCTTCTTTGCACCGCTGCTGCGGATGCTCAGCCTTGGCAGTTGCATGAGTTGTCGCCCTGGCTGTCGTGCGCGTGTTTTTTGCCGCCGACTTTGCGGTCGTGGGCGCAGCCTGCGCTGGGAGACCTGACTCGTCCGTCCAGGAATGCTTCCACGGCCCGCGCGGGATTGATCTCGTTGGTCGCCACCACCAGCACGCCGCGCGCGGCGAGGTGGCGGACAAAACCCTCTCCGGCGCTGCCGGTGATGAGCACGTTCATGCTGTCGAGCGGGTGGCCGGCGCTGTGGTCGAAACCGTGGATGGCCATGTTGGCATCCAGATCAAGACGCTCGATCTCGCGCGGCGGCGTTTGCTGGTCGGCTTCAAACACGATGAAGCGGCGCGCCGTCCCGGCATGGCCGGTGACGGTGCGGAAATTCTGGCTGCTAACGGCAATACGCATGACATTCTCCTGATTGGTAATTGGGCGGAAGCAACGTACAAGTGAACTGCGGGCAGGTACTGTTAGCGAGAGGAGCGCACCCTAACCACATCCTGCAGCCACGTTGACGCCGCTTCCTTGCGCAAGGTATTGCAAGGGGCATGCCATGCCCGCAGACAAAAACGTAACGGCTTAAGTCCGTTGCTGTTTACGTGCGATGCCGCGGCAAAATGCCGCAGTGCCGGGAGAGGAAAAGAGTCGGGATTATCTGCCAGAGTGGCAGATACTGTGCCAAGCTGGCAGGTGAGGTTATTTTTCGAGCTTCTTCAAGCGGCGATAAAGCGTTCGCTCGCTGATGCCGAGTTCTTCCGCCAGCAATTTGCGACTGCCGCGATGATGCGCGAGACGGGTTTCCAGAGTTTGACGTTCCAGTTCTTCCAGGCTGGCCGATTTGTCGGTGGGGATTTCGCGGCTGATGTGGCCGCTGCGGACTTCTTCGGGCAGGTGCGCAGGCTGGATGGCTTCGCCGTCGCACAGCAGGCTGGCGCGCTCAATGATATTGCGCAACTCGCGCACATTGCCCGGATAGTCGTAGCGGCGCAACAAGTTTAGCGCCTCGCCGGAAATGGTCAGGTTGCGGTCCGGTGCGACGCGCGCCAGCAGGGACTCCGCCAGCAACGGGATGTCGGCAGAGCGTTCCCGCAAAGCGGGCAATTCAACCGGGAAGGTATTGAGCCGGAAGTAAAGATCTTGCCGGAAGCCTCCGCTCTTCACCATTTCGCGCAGGTTGCGGTGCGTCGCCGAAACCAGACGGATATCTGCCTTGTGCGGCTCGGCGGAGCCGACGCGCCGGTACGTGCCGGTTTCCAGCAGCCGCAGCAGTTTGACCTGCATGGACAGGGGGATGTCGCCCACTTCGTCGAGGAACAGGGTTCCGCCGCTGGCGGCCTCGATCAGGCCGACGCGGCGCGAAGTGGCGCCGGTAAACGCGCCGCGCTCGTGCCCGAAAAGCTCGCTTTCAAACAGCGTCTCGGTGAGACCCGAGCAGTCCAGTGCAACAAATGGTTTCTCAACGCGGCGGCTCGCATCGTGAATGGCTTTGGCCACGAGCTCCTTGCCGGTACCGGACTCGCCCAACAGCAGTACGGTGGCTTCTGAAGGCGCCACGCGCGCCACCATTTCCAGCATGTGCTGAAACGTGGGTGCGCGCCCAACCAGGCCCTGGGCATTGGAGAGCCCGCGCGCCACGGCGACCGGCTCCATCTTTTCGATGAAATAGGCGATGTTCCCGCCACCGTCGCGAATGGGAGAAAGTTCGATGTTGACGTAGGCCTCGCCCTGCGGGGTTTGATGCAGGTGAAGCACGCGTTCGCGCTGCCCCGACAGCAGGCTTTGCCGGACCGGACAGGTTTCGCCGGCCTGATCGCAGGGGACGCTGAAGTGGTGGGAAATATCGAAGCAGGTGCGTCCGGCAAAGACCTGGTTCTCGCCAAAACTGCGCCGGTAGGCAGCATTTGCCGCCAACACGCGGTATTGGCGGTCGCACAAAATGTGCGGTTCCGGCAGGGAGTCGATAAAGGAAACCAGTTCGGGAAGCAGCGGCAATTTCATGGCGGGCATATCCGTAAGTGTGACAGTCGCTGCCATGATGGCAGTGTCGTCACTGACAGGCAAGTGATATGAGGTGTGCTATCTATATATAAGTCATTGAGTTGCGGCACCGCCGCTATTTTTCCGGGTGGCCCGAATCTTGCCAGTGTCGACCTGTTTATCTTCTTAGCCGAAATCGAATTATGGTGTTCCACCAAGTCAGAAATTCCCCGACCGGGGCATACAGCTACATATTGGGAGATCGCGACAGGCGGGCCGGCCTGGTTATAGATCCGGTGGTTGAGAGTCAGGATGTGCTGCTTGCGCTGATAGGCGATCTGGGGATCGAGTTGCATTTCATTCTGCTGACCCACACCCATCCGGGCTCCGACCGGAGTGCGCTGGCGCTGCGCAATCGCGCCGGGGGCGTGATCGTGGCCAGTGCGGATTGCAAAACCGTGGTTGGCGACATACAGGTGCAACACGGCGAGTATCTCGCTTTTGGCGACGAGATTGTTCATGTGATCGGCACGCCCGGCCACACGCCGTGCAGCGTCAGCTACCGCTGGCGGGATCGCCTGTTTACCGGAGATACGCTGTTGCTTGGCGGTTGCGGAGATGCGGCCTTGCCGGGAGGCGACGCGGGGCGTCTTTTCGATAGCGTGACAAACCGGCTGTTTATGCTACCGCCGGAGACGCTGGTATTTCCCGGCCTTGATCCCAACGGACGCACGGTGTCGACCATCGCCGAAGAAAAGGCGAGCAATCCCCGCTTTAACGGGCGCAGCCGCGATGCATTTGTGACACACATGTCCGCCGCGCCCCTGCCCGCGTTTCCCAAACCCAAGGCGCAAACCTAAGCCGCAACTGCCTGCCGCGCATGCTGAATGCGAGGCGATATCATTCGGCGTCATTCCCCGTGTGCCGGGCATGCAGAACCAATCGGCAACCTGTCGCAATATTCATGAACATCCATTCCTCCTGCCGCGCCGCCCGGAAAATGTTGCGCGTGCGGTGGCTGTTGCATCCCAAGGGAGCGGGTGAGGGGTCAATCCTGACTTCGGGTTCGCTAACCTGATGCAAACACTGGGGTATGCATGGTTTTTGAACCAACTTTGGCTTTACTTGTCGTTGAGGCCTGTGCGAATATGGCGCCGTTTTTGGAACTGTAAGTAAGCTGTAAGGGAAGGGTGCGTTGGGTACATCAAATAAGGGGTGTGCTTGGCGCAATGTGTATTGTTAACTTGCTCGAGGAGGAGACTACTGTGGAAGCTACGCAAGCGACACCAGTAAAGTACGATATGGAAGTCGTTCGATGGTTCACCATCGCGGCTGCCATTTATGCAGTCGTCGGTACGCTAGTCGGTGTGATTGTTGCATCTGAATTGGCATGGCCGTTTTTGAACCTGGATATTCCCTACATCACCTTTGGACGTCTGCGTCCGCTGCATACCAACGCAGTGATTTTCGCATTCGGCGGTTGCGTGTTGTTTGCGACCGGTTTCTACATGGTGCAACGTACCTGCGCGAAAAAGCTGTGGAGTAACGGTCTGGCCTGGTTCACGTTCGCGGGTTGGAATCTGATCATCGTGTGCGCTGTGCTCGCGTTGCCTCTGGGTTTCTCTTCCGGCAAGGAATATGCTGAATTGCCATGGATTGTCGACCTGATGATTGCGGTCGTGTGGTTGTCGTTCGGCTTGAACCACATCATGACTGTTGCGATTCGCAAGACCTCGCATATATATGTCTCCAACTGGTTCACCATGAGCATGATCGTGATGATCACGTATCTGCACGTGGTTAACAGCATGGCTATCCCCGTCAGCCTGACCAACGGCCTGTCCATGTACGCTGGCGTACAAGACGCCATGGTGCAATGGTGGTGGGGTCACAATGCGGTGGGTTTCTACCTGACTGCTGGCTTCCTGGCGATCATGTACTACTTCGTGCCTAAGCAATCCGGCCGCCCGGTGTTCTCCTATCGCCTGTCCGTGTTGCACTTCTGGGCGCTGACTTTCGGCTACGTTTGGCTGGGTTCGCACCACCTGCAATACACTGCATTGCCTGACTGGACCGGCTCCCTCGGTGCTGCCGTCTCCATGGCGATGATCATCCCGTCCTGGGGCGGTGCGATGAACGGTATGATGACGCTGTCCGGTGCATGGGACAAGCTGCGTACCGACTACATCCTGCGCTTCCTGGTTGTGGCTCTTGCGTTCTACGCGATGTCCACTTTCGAAGGTCCGGTGATGTCTCTCAAATCCGTGAACGCTCTGTCTCACTACACTGACTGGACTGTTGGTCACGTGCACTCCGGCGCATTGGGCTGGACGGCGATGGTTGCCTACGGTGCTCTGTACCACATGGTCAAAAAGCTGTGGGGCGTGGACAAGATGTATTCCGAAAGCCTGGTGAACGTCCACTTCTGGATGGCAACCATCGGTACGGTGATTTACGTCGTTGCCTTGTGGGTTTCCGGGATTATGCAGGGTCTGATGTGGCGTGATTACGACGAGTACGGCACGCTGACTTATACCTTTGTTGAATCTGTCTCCGCCATGCATCCGTACTACGTGATGCGTATGGTCGGCGGTCTGATCTTCACCATCGGTGCCGCAATCGCCCTCTTCAACATCGTGATGACCGTGAGTCAGGCGAGCGCCAAGCGCGCTTCTGGCGCCGTTCCCGCTAAAGCATAAGGAGAGATACATGTCTGATCACGACAAAATATATTCAACCAAATTTCAGGACGCGGTCGAACGCAAAACCGTCTTGATGTTTGTGATGATCGCGCTGGCAGTGGCGGTCGGCGGTATCGTGGAAATCGTTCCCTTGTTCTATGTGCCCAATACCGCAGTAGTCGGCGGCGACGGCACTTACAACAACACGGCCCACAAGGATACGGCTGGCAACACCATTTCCATGGACAAAATCGTCTGGAATCCGGCGACCTCTGCCCACAAGACGCTTGATGAATGGCAGCCCGGCGACGGCGTTCGTCCTCTCAAGCCTCTGGAATTGGCCGGCCGTCTGGTTTACCAGCGTGAAGGCTGCTACCTGTGCCACTCGCAGCATATCCGTCCGTTCCGTGACGAGAAAGACCGTTACGGTCACTACTCCATCGCGGAAGAGTCCATGTACGACCACCCGTTCCAATGGGGTTCCAAGCGTACCGGCCCGGATCTGGCCCGCGTAGGTGCCAAGTACTCGGACGAATGGCAGCGTCGCCACCTGAAATATCCGCGCGATGTGGTGCCCGAGTCCGTCATGCCGAACTACTTCTGGCTGGAGAGCAGTGCCGTGAATGTGACGGAGACTGTGCAGTCCATGAAAGTCCTGACCATGATGCCGTTCAACCCTGTTCCGAAGACCATCTATACGGATGACTACATCAACGGCGCTGCTGCGCAGTTGGATGGCAAGACCGATATGGATGCTTTGATTGCTTACCTGCAAGGTCTGGGTAATCACATCAAGTTTGAAGAGGGTGTGAACTATCGTGACTAAGCTAATGGGGTACCTTGGTATGGATGTGGCGGCCATGACCACGAACGACTGGCTGGGCGTGTTTTTCGTCCTGGTCTCGGCGTTCGGCATGCTTGCGGTCTATATCATGGTGTTCCGTCCGGCTAACAAGGCCACTTTCGAGTCCCAGAGCCGCATGGCTCTGGATGACGAAGAGCATATCAATGTGGGAGAAAAAAGATGAGTGATAAACACGATGCAGGTGGCGTGCCTACAACCGGGCACGTATGGGACGACGATTTGGCGGACTTCGCCAATCAGCCCCCAAAATGGTGGATGTTGGGTCTGACGGCCAGTGCAATCTGGTGCGTGGTGTACTTTCTGTACTATCCGTCCTTCGGGCTTTCCAGTACGCAAACTTTCTTCAAAGGGTTGGCTGGCTGGACCGCAATCGGAGAGATGAATGCCGACACATCCGTAGTTGACGAAGTGCGCGGCAAGTACGAAGCCAAGCTGAAGGACATGACGCCTGCCGCAATTCTGGCCGATAGCGAGTTGACAGAGTACGTCACCCGTTCCGGCAAGGTGCTGTTCGGCGACAACTGCGCTGCGTGCCACGGCACCAACGGCGTGGGCGCTGCGGACAAGCAGGGCTTTATCGCCCCGATTCTGCGTGACGACGACTGGCTGTACGGTGGCAACATCGAAGACATCCACACATCCATCATGGGTGGTCGCCAGGGCGTGATGACACCGCATAAGGACGTACTGTCCGCTGCGGAAATCGACACGCTGGCCAATGCAGTTGCAGCCGGTACGCCGACATCCACCCCGCTGTTTGCGGAAAAGGGATGCACGGTTTGCCACGGTGCGGACGGCAAGGGTCTCGCGGCAATGGGTTCTGCCAATCTGACCGACAGCGTTTGGCGTTTTGAAAGCTCTCTCGAGGGCATCAAGTACACGATCGCCAATGGCGTGAACGCAGGTCCTGGTTCGCGCGATGCGGTGATGCCTTCCTTCCAGGCCGCTGGCAAGCTCAGCGATGCCGAGATGAAGAAGCTGGCTGTGTACGTGTACAAGTTCGGCAAGTAAGTCTCAGTCTGCACGGCTTGCGCCGTGCAGACCTTTACCATAAGGAGTAAATGAGATGAATCAAGATATGGTTTTCTGGAGTGTGATCATCACCGTGGCAGGTTCCTTTCTGATTCCTGCATTTTTGCTCTTGAGGGTGTACCTGAACGCTATCAAGGACAAAGACAAGAAATAAGTTTTTGGTCTGAACGAAAGGGAGGAGAGTTATACTCTCCTCCCTTTTTCATATGGGGCCAAGGTATTTGCGCATCCGTTCCCGGCCAGCTCGGGAGTTGATCCGGAAGTATCCAGGTTGAAGTCAATTCGTAAATCGACGAACAAAATTTAGGAGAGTAACGTGAGTTCTGAAACTGAAAACAAGGAGATGGGTACCGTCACGACCATCTATCATGAATTCGAATCGTGGGAAGTCAACAGGGGAGAAAAGACCATTCATGCCAAGCGCATGCCGGGATTTTTTCGCACCGTAAAGAACTACACGCAGTTGGCCCTGTGGCTTCCGTTTTTCCTGGTTCCTTATATGCGCTGGAACGGAAAGCAGGCCGTTCTGTTCGATATCCAGAATCGCCAGTTCCATTTCTTCGACCTTACGATATTGCCGCAAGACATCTGGATGTTGTCGCTGGTGCTGCTGATGGCGGCAATGACGCTGTTCGGGGTGACCTCCGTAGCCTCGCGCGTGTGGTGCGGCTATTTCTGTTTCCAGACCGCATGGATCGACTGGTTCACTTGGCTGGAAGACAAGATCGAGGGCAATCCCCAGGCCCGACGCAAGCTGGACGAAGCGCCCATTAGTCTGGACAAGATCAAAAAGAAGGGTCTCAAGCATGGAATCTGGATGCTGTTTGCCCTGTTGACCGGCATCAGCTTCTCCATCTGGTTCGTCGATGCGCCAACATACTGGAATAACCTGATCCACCTGGACCTGCCCAAGGTCGGCTGGATTGTGCTTGTGATGTTCTTCGGTGGCACCTATCTCCTGGCGGGCTTTATGCGCGAACAGGCGTGTATCTGGCTTTGCCCCTATGCACGTATCCAGGGTGTGATGAGCGATTCGCAAACCATTCTGCCGGCATACGATGAAAAGCGCGGCGAGCCGCGCGGCAAGTTGCGCCGTGGCGCAGTTACCGGCGCACCGCAAGGCGACTGCATCGACTGTTTCCAGTGCGTGCAAGTCTGTCCAACCGGCGTGGATATCCGCCAGGGAAGTCAGTTGGGGTGCATTACCTGCGGATTGTGTATTGATGCCTGCGACGCCATCATGGACAAAATCGGCAAGCCGCGCGGCCTGATCCGATATGCGTGCCTGGACGAGCTTTCCGGCAAACCCGTGCATAAGATATACCAGCATCCGCGCACGCTGGTTTATCTCGCCATCGTCATCGTCGCGCTGTCCGGCATCGTGTACGGCCTGACCCACCTGGGTTCGATGACGCTGAGGGTTATTCCGGAACGCCAGCCGCTGTTCGTGATGATGAGCGACGGTTCGATCCAGAACAAGTATGATTTCAAAGTGGTCAACAAGACGGCCAAGGATCTGCATGTGAAGGTATCGGCCGAGGGCGGCGTGCCTGGGCAGGTGATCATAGGCGCAGAAAATCCCCCGCTGACGCACCATGGTCGCGGCACCTCGTTCACCATATTCGTCAAGGCGCCGGGAGCGAGCGTTAAAGAAGAAGTGACACCGATTGAATTCAGGGTGGAGGCAGTTGAAGACCCGAGCGTTTCCGCCGAGTACCACAGCAAGTTCAACGGTCCGAAACGTAATTAAGTGAGGTAACCCCCCCGGCCACGCCGGGGGAGGATTGTTACTAGGAATAGGAGAACGGAAATGATCTCGCAAAACAACAAGTCTGCACTGCGCAACCCCTGGGTTTGGGGCATGCTGGGCCTGATTGTGGTGGTGGTGTCTGTAAATTCCACCTTTATCTGGCTTGCCAACAAGGAAACGCGCTCGGTACTGGTTGATCGCGACTACAAGACCAAGAGCCGCAAATCCAACGAGGCGATGCTGAGCGAGCTTTCGCAGCAGCAGGCCTTGTCGTGGCAGACGGAGATCAAGGCGCCGGCATCCCTTGTTATGGGTATTCCGGCGGTTTACGAGATATTCGTGAAGGATCGCGACGGCAAGCCGGTGAGCGGAATCATGGAGGTTCAGGCCTACCGCGCCTCGGACTCCAGCAAGGATTTCGTCACCCCCTTCAAGGAAGTGGCTCCCGGGCGTTATCAGGGGTATATCGCTTTCTCGCTCAAGGGTTACTGGGAGTTGCACATACATATCCAGCGCGGCGAGGAACGCTTTGGGGTGGATACCAAACGCTTCATGGTTGCCGAAGCTTCGTAGCTAAGCGACGACCTGCATGACCCAGCATAGCCCTTCCGCCGCGTGCGGCTGCTTCCACTGCGGGCTGCCCATTCCGCCCGAAGCCGACTTTCATGCCCGCCTGGACGAGGCCGAGCGGGATTTTTGCTGTTTTGGCTGTCAGTCTGTCTGCGCCGCCATCTACGAAGCCGGATTGCAGGGCTATTACCAGCGTACGCCGGAAGGCGTGCTGCTGGGGCCGCCGCCGGAGCCGCCCAAAGACATCGAGATCTACGACTTCGATGAAGTGCAGCAAGAATTCACCACCTGCTCCGGGGATATCCGCGACATCCATTTGTTGGTCGAAGGCATCCATTGCCCGGCTTGTGTCTGGCTGATAGAGCGCGGTTTGCAGCGCGCGCCGGGCGTGCAGACCGTAGAAGTCAACCTGGCCAGCAAGCGCTTGCACCTGCGCTGGGACAACAGCAAGAGCAGGCTGTCCGACCTGATCCGCGCGCTTGCACGCATCGGCTATTCCGGCGTCCCCTACGATCCGGAGAGCGCCGAAGGCGCGATCCAGAAGGCCAATCGCGCCATGCTGTACCGGCTGTTCTTTGCCGGTTTCGCCATGATGAACATGATGTGGATCGCCATCGCGCTCTACAGCGGTGCGAACCAGGACGAATTCCGCGGCTTCTTCCACTGGATGGGCCTGCTGCTGGCTACGCCAACCCTGTTGTATTCCGGTTATCCTTTTTATCGCGGGGCAATGGGCGGATTGCGCGCAGGGCACCTCACCATGGACCTGCCGATCGCCTTGGGCCTTAGCGTCACCTATGTCTACTCGCTCTATGTGACGCTCACCAACAACCAGCAAGGCGAAGTCTTTTTCGATACCGTCACCAACCTGACTTTCGTCATTCTGGTCGGACGCTATCTGGAGGGCATGTTCCGCCACCAGGCTGTTTCCGCCACCAAGCGACTGATGGAACTGCAACCGCGCGTCGCCATTGTGATGCTGGAGGGCGAGGAGAAAATGACGCCAATACGCGGCGTCAAGCTGGGCGACCACGTTCTCATCAAGCCTGGCTACAAAGTGCCCGTGGACGGTGTGGTGCTCGAAGGGCACAGCGCGGTGGACGAGTCGATGCTCAGCGGCGAATCCGCGCCGGTCCACAAATCGGTTGGTGCGCAGGTCTCGGCCGGGACGGTCAATACCGACGGCATGCTGCTGGTCGAGGTGCGTGCGCAATTACAGGACACGACCCTGTCCAAGATCATCCGTCTTGTGGAAGAGGCGCAATCCTCCAAGGCGCCGATCCAGCGGCTGGCCGATACCATCGTGCCCTGGTTTGTGCTGGTTACGCTGATCTGCGCGACGGTCACGTTCTTCATCTGGAACAGCCACGATTTCGAAATAGCGCTGATGGCGGCGACCTCGGTGCTCATCATCACCTGTCCGTGCGCGCTGGGTATGGCGACGCCGATGTCCATCGCGGTCGCCTCCGGGCTGGGTGCCAAGCACGGCATTCTGGTCAAGAACGGTCTGGTGCTGGAGACGCTGTCCAAGGTCACGCACTTCGTCTTTGACAAGACCGGCACCCTGACCGAGGGCAAAATGAGCGTAGCGGAGATTCATGTTGCAGTGGGTGCCGACGAGGGCGAAGTGTTGCGGCACGCGGCGGCGGCGGAGCGCTACAGCGAACATAGCGTCGCCAAAGCCATTGTCGCCGAAGTCGAGTCGCGCCAGCTGCCATACCGCAGTCTCGAAGCGAGCGGATTCCGCGCCACGGCCGGTCTGGGTGTTGAAGCAAGCATCGAAGGGAAGACCGTGTTGCTGGGCAGCGCGGAATGGCTGACACGGCAGGGCATAGAGCTGGATGCCGGGCTGCACGCCATGGCGCAGACGCTGGAGACGCAGGCGATGAGTTGCGTCTATGTCGCGCTATATGGCAAGCACCTCGCCATCGTCGCGCTGGCCGACAAGCTGCGTGCCGATGCGCAGCAACTGGTGAGCGAATTGCGCGCGGCCGGCATCACCATGACACTGCTGAGCGGCGACCGCAGGCCCGTTGCCGAAGCTGTCGCGCGCCAGTTGGGCGGCATGGAAGTCATTGCCGAAGTGCTGCCGCAGGACAAGGATCAGGTGATCCAGCGTCTGCAGCAGAACGGTGCGGTGGTGGCCATGGTGGGCGACGGCGTCAATGACGCCCCGGCGCTGATCCGCGCCGATGTTGGCATCGCGCTGGGTTCCGGCACCGATGTGTCGGTGGAGAGCGCGGACATCGTGCTGATGTACAACGAGCTGGACAAGGTGCGCCAGGCCACGCAGCTGTCGCGCCGCACCCTGCTGACCATCAAACAGAATATCGGCCTGTCTTTCGTGTATAACGCCATCATGGTGCCCTTGGCGATGATGGCCAAGGTCAGCCCGCTGGTGGCGGCGATCAGCATGCCGATCAGTTCCCTGATCGTGATCGGCAATGCTGCGCGCATACGCACGTTATTCAAGAAGCAGTGAGGTAATACGATGGATGTGATTTACAGTTTGATACCCGGCATGATGGTCTTCGGGGTGCTGCTTGTGGTGGTGCTGGTGTGGGCGGTGAAGAAGGGGCAGTACGAAGACATGGAAGGCAACGCCAACCGCATCCTGCTGGACGACGATGACGACATGCTGCGCGATTCGGACGAACCCAAAAACGCAGGCAAAGACAAGAAGTAAACTCTTCTGCGGAAGGCTATTTCAGCACTTCCCCATTCGCCATTAACGGGCGAACCAGTTTGTCGAAATCCTTGGGCGGAACGAATTGCAGCAAAGGCTTCTGGCCTTTGCCCAAGGTGACATCCAGGCCGTTCTGCGGATACAGCCAGTGAACCAGACCGGACTTGGTTTCCTGGACGCGCTGCGCAGGTTGGCCGAAACGCTTCAGAAATATCTCATCATCCAGACGCAGGTTCGGCAGATATGTCAGGCTGCTGATCGGGTAGGTGCGTATCGTTGCGATATCGTCCGCTGCCATCGTGATTTTCTTGCCGGTTCCGGTCGAAGCCATGCGCAGGCCTCGCTGATACATGTCTTGCAGTTCGGCTTCGGGCACATCTATGGTCAGCACGATTTTGGAGGGCAGGCCGGCCAGAATGACCTGTTCGAAAAACACCTCGGCGACCAGCTTGCCTTCGGGTGACTTGAACAGGCTGGGCTTGGCTTCTTCCCGAAAACGTTGCTCAGCCTCGTTTGTGACCGACTTGCCCAGCGTAAGACCGAAGACGCGCACCGAATCAGCCGTCGGGTGTTCGATATGCCAGGGAAAGTCATCACTGCGTTTAGGCTCGCCCTGTGAAAAAAAACCGGTGACGATGAGCGTTGCCGACAAGATGCCGACGCTCCAATAAATCTTGCTGTCTGTAGTCATGGTGGGTTGCGGGTCGGTTTAAGCGGCGATTGTAGGTTTTGCGGGATCGGGGTTCTTTTCAATAAAACGCTTGGGCAGCTTGCCGTGGCGCGCCTGATACAGCGAATCGTTGCCGAGCACGATAAGCACCAGCAACGATACCATGAAAGGCAACAGTCCGAACCCGCCCAGCAGGGCAATCGTGGTGATTTTCGACCATCCCATCATATTCGAGATCCAGATGCCGCTGCCGATGATAGCGCAGGTGACGGTCAGCAACCACAGGAAGTGGCGGTTGCGCTGCACGGCGATTTTCCAGTGCGATTTGACGAACCAGGATTCGCTGCCGGCGGCAATCTGACGGCCCTTGAGGATGATATAGCCGCAAATTGCAAACGAAGTGATCGGCACGATCGCCACCATCAGCGGAAAGGTCCGGTATACGCTGAAAGTGAGGGCGAACACCAGAATGTGGTTGAAAACGAGGTTGATCAGAAAAATCTCGTGCGGCCATTTGGCGCGGTCGGACTCTTCAAGCGGTACGCTAAAGTATTGGTGCATGCTGTTCTCCCGGGTAAAGCTGGTTATAGTTATAGGGTTGTTGCAGGTTGCGATATCCAGCCCGCAGGCAGGATACCAGTTTTGCGGGACGGTTAAACCTAGAAACGGCAGTTGACCGCTCCATGGAGGCCGCAAGCAAATGAACAGGAAAGAAATTAGTTATTTATCCACGCTCACCCATTGGGTGAGTCGCTACGAAGCGTATTGCACGTCCCTCGCGGCGCATGGCGGCGTTGCTCCTCCTCGCAATGGAACGACCATTCCTCGTCGTCGCGCCTTGCCCTGCGCCGCGATGAACGCACACTACGCTCCGTCCAACTGCCGTTTCTAGGTTAAAACGAGGGAGAGAACGTCAGGCGGCGCCGACGAAGCTGCGCAGGCGCAGCATGTCCATGATCTCGACTTCGCGCACTTTCACGCTAAGCAGGCCGAGTTCCTGGAATTGCGACAGCGTGCGGCTGACCGTTTCCAGTTTTAGCCCGAGATAACTGCCGATTTCCTGCCGCGTCATGCGCAGGTGGAAGGCGTTCGGCGAATAGCCGCGCGCGCTCAGGCGTTGCGACAGGTTGAGCAGAAAGACCGCCAGCCGCTCTTCCGCGCGCATCGAGCCGAGCAGCATCATGATGCCGTGGTCGCGCACGATTTCGCGGCTCATGATCTTGTGCAGGTGGCGCTGCAGCGTGGGCAATTCGCGGCTCAATGCCTCCAGTCGGTCAAACGGGATTTCGCAGATTTCGCTGTCCTCCAGCGCCACCGCGTCGCAGGTATAGGCGTCGGAACTGATGGCATCCAGGCCGATGATTTCCCCCGGCATCTGGAATCCGGTCACCTGCTCGCGGCCGTCCTCATGCAACACCTGGGTTTTGAAAAAGCCGGTACGGATGGCGAACAGCGAGCGGAACGGTTCGCCGCTGCGGTATAAGTAGTCGCCGCGCCGGAAGGCGCGTTTGAGGCTGGTCAGTGCGTCCAGAAGCCGCATCTGAGTACAGTCCAGGTCAACCGGGAGGCACAGTTCGCGCAGGTTGCAACACGAGCAGGCGATGCGTAAAGACGAATTGTCGACAGCGTTTTGCACTTTGGTTTTATAAGGGTATTGCTCAATCCGGGCGGGCAATATGACACGGTTTTTGACCTATATCAAACGCATTTTGCGGTATGCTGGCACATTCCTGAAACAGTCATATTTAGAAGCAGCCCCATGTCAGACAACAAAGAAATTTGCTCCCAGCTCGAAGTCGATCTGGAATTGATACGCCGCCTCGACAAAAACGGCCCCCGTTACACTTCTTACCCCACGGCAGACCGCTTCGTCGAAGCATTTAACGCCGAAATGTACGCCCAATGGGTGGCAAAACGCGAAATCGGCGGTATCAGCCGGCCTTTGTCGCTGTATGTGCACATTCCATTCTGCAATACATTGTGCTTTTACTGCGCCTGCAACAAGGTGGTCACCAAGGATTTCAGCAAGGCCGACCAATACGTCAAATACCTGATCAAAGAGATCGAAATGCAAGCCGCTCTGCTGGGCGACGACCGCCGCGTCGAGCAACTGCATTTCGGCGGCGGCACACCCACTTTCCTGAGCGACGACGAATTGCGCGCCGTGATGGGCGCCATCCGCAAGAATTTCCAGTTGGTGGAAGACGGCGAATACTCCATCGAGATCGACCCGCGCAAGGTCAGCGATGCCACGGTTGCCCTGCTGGGTGAAATGGGCTTCAACCGCATCAGCATCGGCGTGCAGGATTTCGATGCCGCCGTGCAGAAAGCCGTGAACCGCATCCAGAGCGAAGAAGAAACGCTGCAGGTCATCAAGGCCGCGCGCGCCAACGGCTTCAAGTCGGTCAGCATAGACCTGATCTACGGCCTGCCCAAGCAGACCATAGAGGGTTTCAAGACCACGCTGGACAAGGTTATCGCGGTGAACCCGGATCGGCTCTCCATCTACAACTACGCGCACATGCCCAAGCTGTTCATGCCGCAGCGTCGTATCCACGAAGAAGACCTGCCTGCGCCGCAAACCAAGCTCGACATCCTCAAGCTGGCCGTCAACACGCTCACCGATGCGGGCTATGTCTACATCGGCATGGACCACTTCGCCAAGCCGGACGACGAACTGGCCGTGGCGCAGCGTCAGGGCAGGCTGCACCGCAACTTCCAGGGCTATTCCACGCACTCGGATTGCGACCTGATCGCGGTCGGTGTGAGTTCCATCGGCAAGGTTGGCCCGACCTACAGCCAGAATTTCCGCGAACTGGAACCGTATTACGATGCGCTGGACAACAACACCCTGCCCATCATGCGCGGCATGGAGTTGAATGCCGACGACCTGGTGCGCCGCGCCATCATCCAGGCGCTGATGTGTCATTTCGAGATATCCAAGGAATCGTTCAACATCGCCCACCTGATCGATTTCGACCAGTACTTCGCGACCGAACTTAAAGAGCTGGCCGATTATGAAAAAGAAGGGCTGCTCAAGCTCTCGCCGCAATGGATCAGCGTCACCCCCAAGGGGCGCATGCTGATTCGCAATATCTGCATGGTTTTCGACAAGTACCTGCGCGCAAAACAAGAGCACGCGCGTTATTCCAAGGTCATATAAAAGGCCGATTGCAACAGCCGGTGCAGCGCCCGTCGCGGATACTTTATGCGGGGGCCGCCCGGCGCTTTGGGGTAAAATGCCCCCTCGTCAGGAGCGAGAGAAACAATGAAACGTGTAGATGATTTCCGCCTGAAGTTTGGCAAACAAGAGCTGGTCCCGATCATGATCGGGGGCATGGGTGTGGACATCTCCACGGCGGAACTGGCGCTGGAGGCTTCCCGCCTGGGCGGCGTGGGGCATATCTCGGATGCCATGCTGCCTACCGTTTCGGACCGTCATTACGACACCGACTTCGTCAAGACCAAGCTCCTGCAGTTCAAGTACAACATCGACAACTCGGACAAGTCCGACGTCAAGTTCGACCTCGGCCATATCGCCGAATCCACCCGTTTGCATGTGAGCAAGACCATGGAAGCCAAGCGCGGCTCCGGCATGATCTTCATCAACTGCATGGAAAAGCTCACCATGAACGCGCCCAAGGAGACGCTCAAGGTGCGCCTGTGGGAAGCGCTGTCCGGCGGCATCGACGGCATTACGCTGGCGGCCGGCCTGCATCTGGGCTCCTTCGCGCTGATCGAAGACCACCCGCGTTTCCGCGATGCCAAGCTGGGCATCATCGTATCCAGCCTGCGCGCGCTGCAACTGTTCCTGCGCAAGAATGCGCGCACCAACCGCCTGCCCGATTTCATCGTGGTGGAAGGACCGCTGGCCGGCGGCCACCTCGGTTTCGGGCTGGACGACTGGATGAAGTACGACCTGCGCACGATAACCAACGAGATCCACCAGTTCCTGCGCACCGAAAAATTGGACATCCCCGTGATCCCCGCCGGCGGCATATTTACCGGCAGCGATGCCACGGCCTACCTGGAAGAAGGCGCGGCCGCAGTGCAAGTTGCCACGCGCTTCACCGTAGCCGAAGAATGCGGTCTGCCCGCCGACGTGCAACAGGAATACTTCAAGGCCAGCGAGAACGACATCGAAGTGAACGCCACCTCGCCCACCGGCTACCCGATGCGCATGCTGAAGAACAGCCCGTCCATCGGCTCCGGCATCCGCCCCGGCTGTGAATCCTACGGCTACCTGCTGGACGCCAACGGCCATTGCGACTACATCGACGCGTACAACCGCGAAGTGGCGCTGCATCCGGACGACAAGAAAATCGCCGTGTTCGACAAGACCTGTCTGTGCACGCACATGCGCAACTACAAATGCTGGACCTGCGGCCAGTACACCTACCGCCTCAAGGACACCACGCGCAAGGCGGACGACGGCAGCTACCGCATACTCACTGCCGAGCATATTTTCAAAGACTACCAATTCAGCACCGACAACAAGATATTGCTGCCGGACACCTGATCAAGCCTCATTCAAACACGGCAGCGCGGGAGAGTTGACGATGACTGCAAAAATTCTGCTGGCAATCTTTTTCCTGACCGCCGCTTCCGCGGCCAGCGCCGCATGGGATGCGGGCGCCGGTTTGGAAGACTACCGCTGGGTTGAATACCCTGAAGGAATTGACGGCACACCCAAAGAATACGGCCCCCGTTCCGCCCTGTTCGTCAATTGGACGCAGGATGGCGAGCGCGGATTGCTGTATGCGTGGCGGGCCAAGCTCTACGCGGGAAAGGTCGACTACGATACTTTCCTGCTGGCCGCGCCCCACACACCGGTGAGCACGCAAACGGAATACAGCGGGGCGGCAAGTGAAGCACAGTTGCTGTACCGCTCCAATGTCGGCAGCTACAAGCTGGACCAGATTGGCGGGCTCGGCCTGGATGTGTGGCGGCGCGCCATACTCAATTCCGGCGGCAGCCAGATCGAAGACTTTTCCATCCTGTTCCTGCGTGCCGGGTTGCGGCTGGCCAAACCGGGGAAACAGGCAGGCCTGCACGCAGAGCTGGGTATCAAATATCCGGTGTCGACCAACGAAGACGCCCACCTGACCAGCCTGGGCTACACCACCAATCCCGCCATTTCACCTGGGCGCGCGGCAAGCGGGTATGCGGAAATCGGATATCGCATCAACCCGCGATTTGATGTACTCGGCTACTACGATAGTTGGCGCTTCAAGCGCTCCGAAGACGTCAGGGCGAACAAGCCAGGAGACCTGCCGGGAACGTACTGGCTGATCCATCAGCCCGAATCCAAAATGGATGCCGTGGGCATCAAGCTGCTCGTGTCGTTCTGAGCCTCCGACCGGCTGCCGCATTCTGGCGGCAATGCCCTCGTTTATAATTTGCCCGCAATTACCGGACTGGTGACGATATGAACAAATATCTCAAATACGGGCTATGGACAATCGCCGCCGCGCTGGCGCTGGTCGCGGGCGCGCTCGCCTTTATCGCGTTGACCTTCGACCCCAACACCTATAAGCCGCAAATCATCCAGGCCGTCAAAGACGGCAAGCAGCGCACGCTCAAACTGGACGGCGACATCCAGTTGCGTTTCTTCCCCGTCCTCGGCGCCAACCTGAGCAAGGTGTCCCTGTCCGAATTTCAGAGTGAGCAGGAATTTGCCTCGGTCGAAAGCGCCGCCGTTTCGCTCAAGCTGTTGCCGTTGCTGTTCAGGCAGCTTGTGGTGGACGAAGTCGCGGTGAGCGGCGTCAGGGCGCAGCTCGTCAAATACAAGAACGGCAAGACCAGTCTCGACGATTTGCTGGGCCGGGAAGACCTGCCCGCCGTCCCGGCGGCATCGGCTCCTGCGGCCGCCTCCCCGATGCATTTCGACATCACGACGGTGCGGCTGGAAAGATCCGAACTCAGCTACCGCGATGAAACAAGCGGCGCGCGTTACAGCGTCAGCGACCTGAACCTCGCGACCGGCCGCATTGCGAGCGGAGTGCCGACCAAGATAGACCTCGCTGCGCGCGTGCAATCCGGCAAACCCACGGTGGACATCGCTGTGAAAATCAAGACCACGCTCATCTTCGATCTGGAAAAAGGCCTGTACCAGGTGCAGGGCCTCGACCTGCAGGCCGGCGGCGCGGCGCTCGACATGACCGGCCTGAGTGTGAAGGCGGGCGGAGATGCCAGCGCGCAACCCGCGTCGGAACAATTCTCCATGCAGAATTTCGCGCTCAGCGCGAGCGGCACCAAGGGTGCGGCGAATATCAAGCAAGGCGCCACGGGCTACAGGTTCGAAGCCAAGTTGGATGCGCCCGACCTGAACCTCACCAAGGACCAATTCAGCGGCAGCAACTTCGCCTTGAACGCCAAGCTGGACGGCGAATTCGGCAATGTATTCGCCGCGCTTTCGATGCCGCGTATCGAAGGCAGTGCGCGTTCGTTCAAGGTCGAAGCCCTGCAACTCGATGCCGCCCTCAAGCAGGCCGAACAAGCCTTCACCCTGAAGCTCACCTCGCCGCTCACGGGCAGCATTGAATCGCGGCAATTCAACCTGTCCGCGCTCAAGCTGGCGCTCAATGCGACCGGCGACAAACTGCCGGGCAAGAGCATTGACAGCGAAATGAAAGGCGGCATACGCGCCGATTTCGGCAGGCAGAACATCGAGACCAATCTCGCCGGGGGATTGTTGCAGAGCCGCATCAAGGCCAAGTTCGCGGTGAAAAATTTTAACGTGCCGATGATCCGCTACGATTTGCAGATAGATCAATTCGACGCCGATCCCTATATGCCCAAAAAGACGGCAGAGACCGGAGCAATAGACAAGGGCAGGCAAGCCGAGCCCGAGCAGCCGTTCGATCTGTCCGCCCTGAAGCCGCTGAATCTGGAAGGCAGCCTGCGCATCGGCTCGTTCAAGGCCGCCAACATCAAAGTCGCGCAACTGCGCGTGGATGTGAAGGCGAAAAACGGCATCGTCAACATCGCGCCGCTCTCGGCAAAAATGTACAAGGGCGCCATAGACGGCAAGGTAAGTGTGAACGCCGCAAGCAACGGCTTCGCCGCCAACGCGAAAATGACCGGCGTCGACATCGCCCCGCTCATGAAAGATGCTGCCGGGCTGGAACTGCTCGAAGGCAAGGGCAACGTCGTGCTCGATCTCACCGCGCAGGGCAACACCATAGGTGCGCTGAAGAAAGCACTCAACGGCAAAGCCACGGTCAATATGGCCAACGGAGCGATCAAGGGCATCGATCTGACCAAGCTGGTACAAGGCTTGCAGAAGCTCAGCAAAGAGACCACCACGCAGACGCTAGGCGTGGACAAAAACGAAAAGACCGCCTTCAGCGAATTCAAGGCCGGCTTCAAGATCAGGAATGGCGTCGCGCACAACGACGACCTCGCGGTGAAATCCGCCGTGCTGCGCATCACCGGCAAGGGCGACATCGACATCGGACGCGACCAGCTCAACTACAACGCCAAGGCCATCTTCGCCAGAACCGAACAGGGCAGAACGGCGACCCTGCCGGTGCACGTCAGCGGCGCGTTCGACAATCCGAAATTCAAGGTGGATTACACCGCACTGCTGAAGGACGCGGCGAAGCAGCGGATCGACGAGAAAAAGGAAAAACTCAAGAACGACGCCAAGGCCAAGGCCAGGGAAGAATTGAAAAAGGGCCTGAAGGGATTGCTCAAGTGAGCGATTCGCGGCGTACCTGACTTCCCGCACATGACCACATTTGCACAACGCCTCATCGCCTGGCAGCGCACTCACGGCCGCCACGACCTGCCTTGGCAGGGCGCGGCAGCCTACCGCGTGTGGCTGTCCGAGATCATGCTGCAACAAACGCAAGTCGCCACCGTCATTCCCTATTACCTGCGCTTCGTCGCATCGTTTCCTGATATCGCCGCACTCGCCGCCGCCACCGAAGACCAGGTACTCGCCCACTGGAGCGGCCTCGGGTATTACGCACGCGGCCGCAACCTGCACAAGGCGGCGCAGATCATCGTCGCGAGATTCAACGGCGAATTTCCGCGCAAGCTGGAAGACATCCTCGAACTCCCCGGCATTGGCCGCTCCACCGCTGCCGCTGTCTGCGCATTAGCCTTCCACGAACGTCGCGCGATACTCGACGGCAACGTCAAGCGCGTGCTGGCGCGTTACTGCGGTATCGAAGGATGGGCAGGAGATAAACAGGTTGAAGAGAAGTTGTGGCAGCAGGCTGAAGCATTGCTGCCGGAAGGCGATGTTGCCACCTACACTCAGGCACTGATGGATATGGGTGCTACCGTTTGCACGCGCAGCAAACCCAAGTGTGTGCTTTGTCCGGTGCAAGCCGACTGCGTGGCTTTGCAGACTGAGCGTATCGCCGCATTGCCAACCCCCCGACCACGCAAAGCCGTGCCTGAAAGAAATGCTGTCTTTCTATTGCTCATGCATGGCAACGACATCCTGCTGGAGAAGCGCCCCGGCAGCGGTATCTGGGGCGGGTTATGGTGTCCGCCACAGTTCGAGGATGAGAGTGCGGCGAGGGATTGGTTTTTGCGAAGCGGCATGACCGCGATTGACGGCGTGAGGCTGGAGACATTCAGCCACACCTTTACGCACTTCAAGTTGCATATCTCACCATTGAAGATACGGCTGGCGAGCAAGCCGTTGCGTGTTGCGGAGCTTGGCAGTGTTTGGTTGGATGTGGGGGAGGCGTTGGGGGCGGCGATTCCGACGCCGGTGAGAAAGGTGTTGCAGCAGCTCTGATCGATTCTGGGGAACCACCAAACCGTTCGCCCTGAGCCTGTCGAAGGGTCGCCGCGAAGCGGCGTGCGCTCTGTGAATATTTGAGGCGTGTAGGGTGGGCACGTTTCTGTGCCCACGCGGATTTATAAAGTCAAAACCAACACCGTCGGGGGTAGCCCGACAGCTAGTCACTTTTCTCGTCTTGCCGAGAAAAGTAACCAAAAGAGGGCGCCCCCAGCGCGCCGCCCCTTCGGGGTTCCCTCGATATTTCACAAACAAGCGGGGCTGCGCAACTCGCCCTAGCGGGGCACACAAAACGTGCCCCACCGCGGAGCTCGGACAGTGCTCGCCTAAATCTCCGCTTGTTTGCGAAATATCGAGGCGGCGCACAGGGGGGGGAAAGTCAAAACCACAGGATGGGCGCTCCGCGCCCATCCTGAAGCTTTTGCGCGGGATCTGGCACGAAAAATGTTACTATAAAACTCAATACAAACAATATGTTGAAAAATTATTGGAGGGAAATTCGAGACCCAAAGTCAGTTGTGTTATAATGGTTATGTAGGTAATAAAGAAACCAGCCACGTGGATTGCACGGGCTGGTCACGGTAATACTTACTAAACAAGCACTTAGCTCAACCTCCACAGTGTCACTAAGTGCGTTTTTTTAACTTAACAGCGGGGCGCATTATATATAGTTTAGTCAGCATGTAAATACTCCTAACGGGTGTGAGCATTTTGGCGATAGATGCATCCTGCTGCCTTTTATAAGGAAGCAAGATATGACGCAACATCAGTATTCCCTGACCTTAATTCACAGAGAGGTCAATAATTCCGTCATCGATCAGCGCACCAGCGACGGGTATATCAATGCAACGGCATTATGCAGCGCAGCCAGCAAGCGTTGGCACAACTACGTGCGCCTAGAGACTACCGGCCATTTCCTTCGCGCGTTGGAGGCCAAAACGCGAATTAGCGCTTTGGAATTGATTCAAGAGGTTAGAGGCGATGACGGAGTTGCCGCAACTTGGGTACACCCAAAAGTCGCCATAAATTTGGCCCAGTGGCTTTCCGCTGATTTCGCGGTGCAGGTGTCTGAATGGGTATACGACTGGGCAACAGGGAAAGGAGCACCACCTGCGGCACTTCCGCATCATCTAAACAGATACATTGCAAATGACGGGGCAGTGCCACCCGGTTATTTCTCAATCTTGCAGGAAACGGGACTGAGCTTGTTTGGTCCCCTCCATTACCAAGGATTTGAAGTGCCGAAAGGATGGGTGCCTGACATCTCGGTTGGTTTGAAATTCTGTGAATATCTGAGAGACGAGCACGGCGTCAATACAGATGAATTGCCCACATATCCCCACGACTACTTGGACGGGCGGAAAATTGTCCATCCAAAGGTTTATCCTGACGAGTTCTTGGCTAAATTCAGGAAATGGTTTAGGACGCACTGGTTGCCAAACTATGGGGTGAGGTATTTCAAACAGAGAGACCCGGATAGTCTTTCCTACTTGGATAAGTTACCTGCACTTGCAGCACCCAAGACGGAGTCAAAGCTTTCAAAACGATAGATGTGAAAAATAGGGCCGCCCGAAAGGGCGGTTTTTTTGTTGGCCCGCCATGTAGTGTGGGCACGAAGTGCCCACACTATGGGGTTGAATTTTGTTTTCCTTCCCCTGTGCGCCGCCGAGTAGCGGAGGCTGGTCAGGGGATTTCGGCGAGGACTGTCTGAGCGCGTAGCGCGAGTTCCGCAGTCGCCTGACCAGTCGAGCAACGCAGGGAACCCCGAAGGGGCGGAGCGCTGGGGTCGCCTTCTTTTTGGTTACTTTTTCTTTGGCGAAGCAAGAAAAAGTGACTAGCTGTCGGGCAACCCCCGACGGTGTTGGTTTTAAGATATGAGCAAACACAACGAGCCTTCCCACAACCTAGCCCACACCCAGAGGGAGAGGGAACCAAGACACCCTCACTCTCCCCACTTCTTCATCAAACTCTGCTCCACCCCAAGGTGATCCAATATCCTCGCCACCACAAAATCCACAATCTCCTGAACACTGTGCGGATGATGATAAAACCCCGGATTCGGCGGCATGATCACCGCCCCCGCATGCGCCAGCTTCAGCATGTTCTCCAGATGAATTGCCGAAAACGGCATCTCCCTCGGCACCAAGATCAAAGTCCGCTTCTCCTTGAGCATCACATCCGCCGCCCGGCAGATCAGATCGTCGCTGATGCCGCCCGCGATTTTGCCCAGCGTGCCCATGGTGCAGGGACACACCACCATCGCATCGCCGGGGTTGGAGCCGGAGGCCATGGGGGCGTACCAGTCCTGGATGCCGAATACTTTGAGTTCGCCGCTGAATTTGCCGAAGCGTTCCTTGAACAACTGCTCCGCGTCCTGCGGGCGGCTGGGTAGGGTGAAGTCGAGTTCCTGTTTGGCGACGATTTGTGCGGCTTGCGAATACACCAGATGCACGCGCTGGCCGCTTTGCAGCAGGCATTCGAGCAGGCGCATGCCGTAGGGCAGGCCGGAGGCGCCGGTTAAGGCCAGGCATATGGTTTTCATTTGTTAATCCTTGTGGGTGCTATGGATTTCGCGTCTGGCTGACACTCTAATGTATGCGCCTGCGGTTCGGCTAGTCTCTTCGGTTGGCGCGGGGTAAGAGCGCGTAAAGAATTGGGCAGCGCCTGCGACGTTGATCTAAAATGCGGCATTGAGTTTGTGCATGGTTTTTCGATTCGGTCTTTATTGCGAGCTACTGAAAATGAAACGATATTTAGGATTTCCTGTGGCGGCATTTGCCGCCATTATTATGCAGGGTTGCATCGGCACTGGCGGCAGCTCGGCGCCTCCGCCAAACAATGTCGTGGTTGTGGCCAAGGATAGCAGGGCGGTTGTTACATGGGACACTGTGCCAGGCGTGGAATACTGGTTATTCCGTGCGAACGGCAGCGGCGTCACCCCGGAGAATTGTTCGTCGATGCCGCTGTGTCTTTCCGATCTGAACGTGACTTCGCCTGCAACGGTAGCGAGTTTGGTCAACGATTTGCCTTATTCCTTTTCGATCAACGGCAGGACGGATGGCGGGCCGGGCGGGGCGGGATCGTTGGCGGTTTCGGGTACGCCGAGAAAAGCGGGAGCAACATGGAATGCGCCGGTTACAGCCGTCATTCCGGGCACCACCGTTTTGCGCGGCGTGGCCTACGGGGCTTCCGGCACCAAGTTTGTGGCTGCGGGGGAGGGCGGGGCGCTGTATTCGGGCGTTGTGAATACCAATGCTGCCGCTACCGGGTTGACCGAAATAGTCTGGACCGCATTGACGAATCCCTTGTCTGCTACGAATTTCAATGCAGTGAACTATGATGTTGCGCGTGCGAAATTTGTGGCGGTGGGCGCGGGCGGGAAAGTGATTGCCAATGTACCGTCCGTGGACGCCGTGTGGACGGAGCACACCAGCGGAACGAATGAACATCTGCATGCGGTGGCGAACAATGGTGCGGGCGTCAGCATTGCCGCCGGAGACCACGGCAAGATCATTTACAACGCCGACGGGGGGGCTCTCTGGACGGTTGCGACTGCCGTTCCGTCCGCCGCGACAGCCATCTCGCTGTATGGCGCAGCCTACGGGAACAGCACGCTTGCACAAAACGTGTTTGTGGCGGTCGGCGCATCGCGTACTTTGCTTTACAGCACGGACAGCGGCGTCAACTGGCTGGCCGGCACCTGTTCATGCACCGGCACGCCCGACCTCAAAGCGGTGACGTATGGCGGACTGAACGCCTCCGGGAACAGTATATTTGTTGCCGTCGGGGCAGGCGGGACGGTGCTCACCAGCGAGAACGGAATCAACTGGACCCAGCTCACCACCACCGGCATTTTGTCTACCAGTAATTTGACTTCGATCACTTATTCCACCGGGCGCCGTTTCGTCGCTGTCGCCGATGATGGCAACGTTTACTATAGCGACTACTACAATACCGGCACTACCACGGGTAACGGCGCGGTGACCTGGACGCAAGTGACACCGTCTCCCGTCTCCGCATCTCCGCTCCACGCGGTCGCCACAGGCGGTCTTTTCGACTACCTGACCGTGGGTGCGGGCGGAGTTAACCTGTACGCCGACTAGCAAACCACCGGATCTGTCCGATCCGGTGCATCCCGTTTTCATCCCTGAATATTTGTAGCACTTCCCTTTCCCTTGCCGGGAGAGGATCGCGTTTCATCCATGAATCGCGCCGCAATCAATCCGTTCACCGTGCCGAACACCAGTGCAGCCGTGGCGAAAATCGGAATCAGATAGGCAATTCCGCTGTGCGGGATGAGCCACAGATAAACCACGGCCATCTGCCCGGCGATGTGGGCGAAGGCGGCGAGGATGCTGTGTGTCACCGGGCCGAAGAAGTGTTTGGGCAGGTGCATGGAAAACGCCAGCACGGCAAGGCTGCACACGGCGCCGGACAGGCTCAGAAAGAATCCCGGCGCAAGAAAGTTGCCGAACAGCAGGCTACCCGCAAGCACGCGCAGCAACGACACCCAAACCGCCGCCTTCCAGCCGAAACGCGCGAGCACAACGAGCGTGACGATGTTTGCCAGCCCCGGTTTGACGCCGGGCAGCGGCGAGGGGATGGCGTTTTCCAGCACGGTGAGGCCGAGTGCGACTGCGGCCATTTTGGCGATGTGGTGGTCTTCGGGGGTGGTGTTTAGCAGGATTTTGGATTTTGGATTTTGGATTTGGGGAAAACCAACCCCTCCCGGCCTCCCCTTGTCAGGGGAGGAGCGGCTTCGTTCTCCCCCTTGCAAGGGGGAGTTAGAGGGGGTCGGAGTTTCCAAAATCCTAAATCCCAATTCCTAAATCCTAGTAGTTAAGGCTGTCATATTTCTTCTCACCGCCCGTCAGTTCCACGCTGACTTCATTCGGCAGACACACCGAGATTTCTCCTGCTTGCTGTATCCAGCCCTGGCGCACGCAGTATTGCCTGGGGCTGGGGTCGCTGCTGATGCGGGCTTTGCGTTTTTCGATGGTGACGATGCTGGTGCCGAGCGGGCCGGGCACTTCGATCTGCGGGTCGCGCGACAGGGGCACTTCGGCGAATATCTTGCCGCCGCTGCGGATGAGCGCTTTGTCGGCGGGGCCGCCCGACCAGAGCGCGACCGATACCCATACGGTGCACAGTGCGCCCAGCAGCAAAGTGAAATAGTCGCCGGGTTTGATGTGGCGCGGTGAAAACACAACTAGGGTTGCGGCGGAAGTTCGCGGTGGCGCAACAGCACTTGCTGCTGCGTCTTGAAATGCGCCGCCAGCTTCTCGGCGAAATACACCGAGCGGTGCTGCCCGCCGGTGCAGCCGATGGCGACGGTAAGGTAGCTGCGGTTGTCAGCGACGAAATGGGGCAGCCAGCTTTCGACGAAGTCGCGGATGTCGGCATACATTTTCTGCACCAGCGGCGTGCCTTCCAGAAAGTCGATCACCGGTTTATCGCGTCCGGTCAGCGGACGCAGTACGGGGTCGTAATGCGGGTTGGGCAGACAGCGCACGTCAAACACCAGGTCGGCATCCAGCGGCAGTCCGTTCTTGAAACCGAAGGATTCGAACAGCAGTGTCAGGCGCGCGCGGTCCAGCGTGATGAATTGCTTGATCCAGGCGCGCAGGGCATTGGCGTTGAGTTCGCTGGTGTCGATGTGGTGGCCGATATTGGCGATCTCGGCCAGCAGTTCGCGCTCGTGCGCCACGCACTCCAGCAGGGTCTTGTTGCCGTCGTTAAGGGGATGCAGGCGGCGCGTTTCGGAGAAGCGTTTGACCAGCGTTTCGCTTTTCGCGTCGAGGAACAGCACGTGCACGTCCACGCCCTGTTGTTTCAATTTGTCGATGTATTGCGGCAGCAGTACGACGCTGTTGCCGCTGCGCACGTCGACGCTCACGGCAACCCGGCTGACGCCGGCCAACTTGAGGTTGTTGGTTAGCACATGCAGCAGTTCGGCGGGCAGGTTGTCCACGCAGTAATAACCGCTGTCCTCCAGCACGTTCAGTGCAACGCTTTTGCCGGAGCCGGATAGACCGCTGATGAGAAAGAGCTGCATGTTCACTGCTCCTGCATCAGCAGTTCCTGCCGCGAGATGAATTGTTGCATGGTGTCGATGCCGCGCTGCTGCAGCACGAAATTGCGCGCGGCGGCTTCGACCAGCACGGCGAGGTTGCGGCCGGCCATCACGGGCAGTTCCACTTTCTTGATCTTCACGCCGAGGATATCCTCGAAACCGGAAGCGGGCAGGCGCTCCAGCTTGGACAGGTCGTCGTGCGGCGGGCGATACAGGTGAACGATGAGCTTGAGGCTCTTTTTGCGGCGCACGGCGGTTTCGCCGAACATGGTGCGGATGTTGAGCATGCCCAGGCCGCGCACTTCGAGGAAGTCGCGCAGCAATTCAGGGCAGCGGCCTTCCAGCGTTTCGGGCGAAATGCGGTACAGCTCGGTGACGTCGTCGGCCACCAGGCCGCTGCCGCGTGTGATGAGTTCCAGTGCCAGTTCGCTTTTGCCCACGCCGCTGTCGCCGGTGATCATCACGCCCACGCCCAGCACGTCCAAAAATACACCGTGGCGGGCGGTGGAATCGGCCAGCGCCTTGACAATGTAATGGCGGATCATCCACATCAGTTGCACGCTGCCTAGCGGCGAGCGGAACAGCGGGGTGTGGGAACGGTTCGCGAAATCCAGCAAGCCTTTCGGGATATCGGTTTCGCCGGCCACGATCAGGCACAGCGGTTCGCCCTGTTCAAGTTGCGTGAGGGAAGTGGAGAGTTCGGACGGGGACAGCGCGTGCAGGAAATCCAGTTCGGTGCTGCTCAATACCTGCACCCAGTTCGGGTGGATCAGGTTCATGTGGCCGATCAGGCCGCGGTTCGAGGCGTTGACGGTGTCGCTTTCCAGCATGCGGTCCGCACCCTTGGCGCCGCCCACCCAGGTCAGTCCCAGGCGCTCCTGTTTGTCCTCGAACAACTGCTGGATGTTGACCTGTGCCATTGCATTTACTCCTCAAAATCCGGCTATGCGGCGTAGCGCATTGTCGCGTGCCATGTCCGGTGTGGAAATCCGAATGGCCGGAGGCATTTGGGTCGGCTCAACCCTGCCAGTCGGCAAACAGCTGGTAAATGGCTGCAGGGTCGTCGGTGGCCTGCAAGCGCTCGCGGAAGGTCTGGTCGCTGAACATCTGCGCCAGTTCCCCCAGCAACTGCAAATGCAGGTCGGTGGCCCGTTCCGGCACGAGCAGCACGAAAATGAAATTCACCGGCAGTCCGTCCGGTGCATCGAAAGGGATGGGGTTCTGCATCTTGATGAAGGCTGCAGCGGCGTCGCGCAGGCCTTTTACGCGGCCATGCGGAATGGCCACGCCTTGTCCCAGCCCGGTGGAGCCGAGTTTTTCGCGCGCGAACAGGCTGTCGAACACCTGGCTGCGCGCGATTTGCAGCGTGTTCTCGAACAACAATCCGACTCGTTCGAAAACGCGCTTCTTGCTGGCGGATTCGTTATCCAGCAATACGCATTCGGGGGTCAAAATCTTGCTGATTAGACTCATGGGCGATTTACCAATACAAAAAATCGGGGCAACCGCTTCCGGTTGCCCCTGTCACTTCAGTCCGCCGAGACTTGCTTGCCGGTCTCGTCGTGACGGCGTGCGGTGCCCTTTTCCTTGTGCTTCAGCACTTGGCGGTCCAGAGAATCGACCAGCGCGTCGATGGCCACATACAGGTTGCTGTCCGAGGTCTCGGCGAAGATGGCTTTGCCGGAAACATGGACGTTGGCTTCGGCCTTTTGCACCAGCTTGTCCACAGACAGGATCACGTTGATGTCGATCACGTTGTCGAAATGGCGTTTGACCTTGTCGAGCTTGCTGAGTACGTGCTCGCGGATGGCCGGGGTGATTTCGAGGTGACGTCCTGTGAGGTTGAGGTTCATGGCCTGCTCCTTTTGGTTAGAGTGATTTACGAAGATTTACCGGAAGGATGTTCATCCCCTCGCGGTATTTTGCCACGGTACGGCGGGCGACCAAAATGCCCTGCTGTGCCAGGATTTCTGACATGCGGCTGTCGGTGAGGGGACGTTTTGCGTCTTCCTCGCTGACCAGCTGCTTGATGAGTGCGCGGATGGCGGTGGAAGAACAGGCGCCGCCTGCTTCCGTCGCCAGTCCGCTGCCGAAGAAATACTTGAATTCGTAGATGCCGCGCGGGGTGAGCATGAACTTCTGCGTGGTCACGCGCGAAATGGTGGATTCGTGCAGTTCGAGCTGGTCGGCGATCTCGCGCAGCACCAGCGGACGCATGGCGATGTCGCCGTGCTCGAAGAACTGGCGCTGGCGTTCGACGATGGCCTGCGACACGCGCAGGATCGTCTCGAAGCGCTGCTGCAGGTTTTTGATGAACCAGCGCGCTTCCTGCAATTGCCCGGCCATCTCGTTCGCGTTCTTTTCGTTGCGTTGCTGCAGGATGTTGGCATACACCTGATTGATGCGCAGGCGCGGCATGGCTTCCGGATTCAGGCGCGCACGCCAGATGCCGCCGTGGCGCTCCACCAGTACGTCGGGCACCACATAGTCCGCCGCGCGGTGTTCGAATGCGGAACCGGGTTTGGGTTGCAGGTGCACGATCAGGTCCTGCGCGCAGCGCAGGGCGTCGTCGTCGCAGCGCAGGACTTTTTTCAGCTTGTTGAAGTCGCGCGCGGCCAGCAGGTCGAGGTGACTCGTCACCAGCGCCAGCGCCAGGTCGCGCCCGGGAATGTCTTCCGGCATGGCGCGCAGTTGCAGCGCCAGGCACTCGCTCAGGTTGCGCGCGCCTATGCCAGGCGCGTCCAGGTACTGCAACTGCACCAGCGCGGTTTCCAAGTCGTCCAGCGTGACATCCAGTTCCGGCGGCAGCAGTTCGAAGATTTCTTCCAGCGGCTGCGACAGGTAGGCGTTCTCGTCCAGCGCGTCGATCAGCAGGCCGACCAGCTTCTTGTCGCGCCCGTCCATCTGGCTCATGTTCAATTCCCAGAGTAAGTGCTCGCGCATGCTGGGCTTTTCGGCCGCGACTTCGGAATAGCCGTCGTCTTCATCGTCCGGGCTGGAGGAAGACGCAGACGAGGCAAAAGAGGGTTCCGGCCAGTCGCTGCCGTCATTGCGCGGCTCGGCTTCGGCCGGGGCACTGGCGGTTTCGGTACTGGCGGCCGGCGCGGGTGTGTCGCTGCTGCTGTTGCCGCTGTAGGTCTGGTTGGTGGTGTCGTCCTCGCGTTCGAGGAAAGGATTCTCGTCCAAAAGGCGCGCAGTTTCCTGATTGATTTCTAACGTGGAGAGTTGCAGCAGCTTGATAGCCTGCTGCAACTGGGGCGTCAGCATCAGCTGTTGGGACTGCCTGAGTTGGAGAGAATGTTTCATTGCTGGTTTTGGCGGAGGGGCTGCGCTATCTTATAACTTGAAGTGCTCGCCCAAGTACACCTTCCTCACGCCCTCATTATAGATGATTTCCTCGGGCTTGCCCTCCGCCATCACGGAACCGGCGTTGATGATGTAAGCGCGGTTGCAGATGCCCAGCATTTCGCGCACGTTGTGGTCGGTAATGAGCACGCCGATGCCGCGTTCCTTGAGGAAGCGGATGATTTTCTGGATATCCAGCACCGCGATAGGGTCAACGCCCGCAAACGGCTCGTCGAGCAGGATGAAATGCGGATCAGTGGCCAGGGCGCGGGCAATTTCCACGCGCCGCCGCTCGCCGCCGGACAGGCTGATGGCGGGATTATCGCGGATATGGGTGATATGCAGGTCGTTCAGCAGCGTTTCCAGACGCGAGTTCATCTCGGCCGGCGCGTAACCCTGCAGTTCCAGCACGGCCTGGATATTCTCGGTTACGGTCAGGCGGCGGAAAATGGAGGCTTCCTGCGGCAAATAGGCCAGACCGAGACGCGCGCGGCGATGGATGGGCAGGTGGGTGATGTCCTGGTCGTCGATGAATATCTCGCCGCCGTCCGCCGCGACCAGGCCGACAATCATATAGAAACTGGTGGTCTTGCCCGCGCCGTTCGGCCCGAGCAGGCCGACCACTTCGCCGCTTTTCACGGACAGGGAGACATCCTGCACCACGGTGCGGGAGCCATAGCGTTTTTTCAGCGAGACGGTGCGAAGTTCACTCATGGTTTTGGCTTGGATAGGGTCGGGCTGGTCTGGATGGTAAGCGGCGCATTTTCGGGTGCGGCGGTTTCGGCCGGTTCCTCGCTCTTGGGCTGGATCACCGCGTGCACGCGGCCTTTGTTCGGGCCGTCGCTCTTGCTCGGATCGCCGCTCACCTGGAACACCTCGGTGCGCGTGCTGTACGAGATGTGGTCGCCGCGCACGTCGTCCAGATCGCGCTTGACGCGCGCCTGCACGTGGAAGTCCACCGTTTCGTTGCGCGTGTCGTACTCGATGCGCTCGCCGTAGCCTTCCATGTATTCGTCCGAGTCCTGCTGCTTCTGGCGGAAGCTGGCGGGCTTGCCGGTGGCGGTGCAGTGTTTGAAGCCCTGCTTGTCCTGCGTCAGCACGATCTTGTCGGCCAGGATGCGCAGCGTACCCTGGGTGAGCTCCACCTTGCCCTCGAATATGCTCGTCTGATTCAGGTCGTCGATCAGCACGCGATCCGATTCCAGGTGGATGGGCTTGTTGCGGTCCGAGGTTTCGGCGCAAAGCAGCCCGCTCCAGGCCAGAAACAGCAAGCCGGCCAGCGCGAATTTACGGTAGGACGGGGTCATGGGTAGCCCTGACGCTCGACAGGAGTTTGACGGTGCGCGCCTTGTTGTCGAGTTCCATGCCGACAGCACGCATGACGTTGCCCGGGGTGGTCACGACCACGGCCTGGTCGGTTTCCGCCCAGTCGCGGTCTGGAACGACATGCAGATAATCGGTGGCAAAGAGTTGTTCTCCGTAGCCGTTGCTTGCGGGGCGCAGCATGCGCACCTCGTCGAAGAGGAATATATCGTCGCCCTTGCTCGATATCTTGCCGGCCTGGGCCGTCGTGAGCGTGGGCGGGCGATCCTCGTACAGATTGGTGAGGTGCGGCATCTGCAAATGCGTGGCGTCGTCGTCCGGATAGTGCCAGAGTTTTTCGGCGGTAAGCGTGAAGCGGGGCTGGCCCTGATCGTTCAGCGAGGTGGCGGAGAAGTGCTCCACGACGTAATCGACATCGTGGCGCAGTTCGGCTTGAACCTGCAATAGCGGCTGGACTTGCTGGCTCAGCCAGTAAGTCGCCGCGAGCAACAGCAGCAATGGCAGCAGCGGCAGCCATGCACGGGCCTGTGCAGTGAAGCGGATGGCGGTCATTTTTTCAGATAGGGCGCGAGTTGGGCGTCCAGGTTGCCCTGCGCGGCGAGGATCATTTCGCACACTTCGCGCACCGCGCCGTGCCCGGCCTCGCGCTGGCTCACGTAATGCGCGCGGTCGCGCACCATCTGCGGTGCGGCCGGCACGCTCAGCGCCAGGCCGACGCGCAGCATCACGGGCAGGTCGACCACGTCGTCGCCCATGAAGGCGGCCGCCGCGGGCTCCAGATTCAAATCGGCCAGCAGCGACTGCATGGCCGCGAGCTTGTCTTCCACGCCCTGGTACAGGCGCGTGATGCCGAGATTTTTGGCGCGCAGCTCCACGCATTTAGAGGTGCGACCGGTGATGATGGCCAGCTCGATGCCGCTGTTCCTCAGCATTTTCAGGCCGTGACCGTCGAGCGAGTTGAAGCGTTTCATCTCCTCCCCGGAATCGGAAAGGTAAAGCCCGCCGTCGGTGAGCACGCCGTCCACGTCGAAAACGACGAGGCGCAGCGGTTTGATTCTTTCGGTGAGCGTCATATTACTTTCGCTTTCAGGAGGTCGTGCATGTTGAGCGCGCCGACCAGTTTTTTATCGGCATCCACCACCGGCAACTGGCTGATGTTGTATTTTTCCATCAGTTGCACGGCATCGACCGCCAGTGCGTCGGGGCCGATGCTGCGCGGGTTGCGCGTCATCACGGTGCTGACGGGCGTGGTGCTGAAGTCCACTTTCTTTTCCAGCGTGCGGCGCAAGTCACCGTCGGTGTAGATGCCCAGCAAGTGTCGGCTGCCGTCGATGATCGCGGTCATGCCCAGGCCCTTGCGCGAGATTTCCAGCACTGCATCGGCCAGTGTCGCGTCTTCGCGCACCGAGGGAATGCTGGCGTGCTCATGCATGACGTCGCTCACATGCGTGAGTAGGCGGCGACCCAGGCTGCCGCCCGGGTGCGAGCGCGCGAAATCTTCCTCGCCGAATCCCTTGGCATCGAGCAGTGCAACCGCCAGCGCATCGCCCAGCGCGAGCGCGGCGGTGGTGCTGGCGGTGGGCGCCAGTCCCATCGGGCAGGCTTCCTGCGCCACCGAGCCGTCGAGATGCGCATCCGCCGCCAGCGCCAGACTGGACTTCGGATTGCCGGTCAGGCTGACAAGGTGCGCGCCCTGGCGCTTAACGGCCGGGACAATGGTCAGCAGTTCATCGCTTTCGCCGGAATAGGAAATGGCGATGAACACATCCTGTGCCGTGACCATGCCCAGATCGCCGTGGCTGGCTTCGCCCGGGTGCACGAAATAGGCGGGGGTGCCGGTGCTGGACATGGTGGCCGCGATCTTGCGCGCGATGTGGCCGGACTTTCCCATGCCGCTGATGATGACCCGGCCCTTGCAGGCAAGAATCAGATTCAACGCTTTCAGAAAATTGTCGTCGATACGCTGGGTGAGTGCCCGCACGGCATCGGCTTCGATATTCAGAACCTGGCGGGCGAGGTCGAGCGCGTGTGGTGCGGCGGAGAGTGGTTTATCCATGCGCCGGATTATAACAGTGCCGTTTGGGGGCGGCATTTTTTTGAAAATGTGGCATCATCCTGACATGGGCAATTCACTCCATCTAATTCTGATTTTGCTGGCCGTCGCGGTAGGTGTGGTGGTGTTGTGCCGTATTTTTCATCTGCCCGCGATGCTCGGATATTTGCTCGTGGGCATTCTGATCGGTCCGCATGCGCTGGGCTGGATTCCCGACACGGCGGAGACGCGCCATCTCGCCGAATTCGGCGTGGTGTTCCTGATGTTCAGCATCGGCCTCGAATTCAGCCTTGCCCGATTGCGCGCCATGCAGCGCCTGGTGTTCGGCTTGGGCACGGCGCAGGTGGCCGCGACCATGCTGCTGGTGATGTTTTCCACGTTGTTCTTCGCGCTGGATTGGCGCGCGGGTCTGGCCCTGGGCGGGATACTGGCCATGTCGTCCACCGCCATCGTCAGCAAGCTGCTGGTCGAGCGCGCGGAACTGAATACACCGCACGGGCAGAAGATCATGGGCGTGCTGCTGTTCCAGGATCTGGCCGTCGTGCCGCTCATCATCATCATTCCCGCGCTGGGCGTAAGCGGCGCCGATCTGGGCAGCATGGTCGCCCTCGCCATGCTCAAGGCCGCGCTCCTGCTCACCGCATTGCTGACTTTCGGCCAGCGCCTGTTGCGTCCCTGGTTTCATTTGGTGGCCGGACAAAAATCTTCCGAGCTGTTCATGCTCAACGTGCTGCTGTTCACCCTGGGCATGGCCTGGCTCACCGAATTGAGCGGCCTCTCCCTCGCGCTGGGCGCGTTCGTCGCGGGCATGCTGATCTCGGAGACCGAATACCGCTATCAGGTGGAAGAAGACATCAAGCCGTTCCGCGACGTGCTGCTCGGCCTGTTCTTCGTCACCATCGGCATGATGCTCGATCTGCAGGCGGTGGTTGCCGGGTGGGGCTGGGTGCTGCTGGTGCTGCTCATCCTGATTCCTTTCAAGGCGGCCGTGGTGGCGCTGCTGGTGCGCGGCTTTGCCGGGGAATGGGGCGCGGCGTTGCGCACCGGGCTGGGCTTGGCGCAGGCCGGCGAATTCGGTTTCGTGTTGCTGACGCTGGCGGGCGGCGTGCAGTTGCTGCCTCCCGACGTGATGCAGAACGTGCTGGCGGCCATGCTCATTTCCATGCTCATCGCGCCGTTCCTGATCCAGCACGCCGAAGCCATCGTGCGCCGCGTGTCGCCGGCGGAATGGATGAACCGCGCCATGCAGATGCACCAGATCGCCGTGAGCAGCATGGCCAGCAAGCAGCACATCATCATCTGCGGCTACGGGCGCAGCGGCCAGTCGCTCGCGAAATTCCTGACCGAGGAAGGCATCAGCTTCATCGCGCTCGATCTCGATTCGCGCCGCGTGCGCGAAGCGGCGGATGCGGGCGAGCGCGTGGTGTACGGCGACGCGGCCAAACGCGAAGTGTTGATGGCCGCCGGGCTGATGCGCGCCAAGGCACTCGCCATCACCTATGACGACAAGCACTCTGCACTCAAGATACTGCGCCACACCCAGTCCGCGCGCCCCGACCTGCCCGTGGTGGTGCGCACAGCCGACGACACGCACATCGGCGCCCTCAAGCAGGCCGGCGCGGCCGAAGTGGTGGCCGAAGTGACCGAAGGCAGCGTCATGCTGGCGTCGCAGGCGCTGCTGCTGTCGGGCGTGCCGCTCAGTCGCGTCATACGCCAGATCCAGGAAACGCGCGCCAAACGCTACAGCATGTTCAGCGGCTATTTCCGCGACACGTCGTCGGATGCGGTGGGCGAATCCACCGAAAGCCTGCAGCGCCGTTTCCAGAACGTGATGCTGAATGAAGGCGACGCGGCCGTGGGCAAATGCATCAAGGAAATGAAGCTGGACGACCTCAACATCGAAGTAAATGCCGTGCGCCGCCACAACGTGGAAGGCAGCCATCCCTCTGGCGACATGGTGCTGCGCGCGGGCGACGTGCTGGTGATGCTGGGACAGGCCGTGACGCTGGAAGCGGCGGAGAAGCGGTTGCGCAAGGGGTGACCGTTGTGTTTCCAACCTCGGGCTGTGTCGCGTTTACTGCTCCCGGGTTGTTGTTTGCCCTTAAATCCCCGTCAGCCTTAAGAGCTCAGTCGTAGGATGGGTTGAGCGTAGCGATACCCATTAGAGCTCCTTGCACAAAATTAATGATGGGTATCGCGTTGCTCAACCCATCCTACGAGCTGCCTGCAACAACCTCGGATCTGTGAAATGTTGCCGCAGTCGTCGGCAGCCTCCGAATCTTCAAACTCAAAACGCATAAACGCAGGCATGAAAAAAGCCCGCTGCGAACAGCGGGCTTAGATTGTCACGCCGGAGTTTGGTTAAACGCCCATGCAGACTGTGTAAGTGATAGCGTCTTCCAGAACGCCTGTTGCTGCAGTCATGCCAATGCCGGTTGTGCCTGTTGTTGCGCGCATTGAGCCGGTGTTTGGGACGCCATCATCCATCTGGATATCCATTTGTTTGGCAAACTTGCCCAAGATGCCTTTGGAGCAAATAACATAAGTGCCCGTCATGGTCGCGATAGGAGCTGAGGCAGAAATGCCCGCGCTCTGGATGCCGATATCGCCGCCCACAGAGTTGGTTGGCAGCAAGTTACCGGTAGTCGGGCCGGCAGCCAATCCAGCAAGGCGAACATGCTCCCAGAAATAGTAGGCTTCGCCGGTGTTTTCATCCCATTCGCCATCGATCATGCCATTGCCGTTGCCAGCATGTGTGCTTGATACATGGCTCTCTGCACGTGGATCGTCCCCTGGTAGTGCACGGAACTTGTCCTGGTATCCGTATACATAAATCGGAATGTTCTTGAAGTCCGTCGCCAGATTCTTGACCTTGGCGCTGTTGATGAGTTCCTGTCCCTTCAATACGCCGCCTAGCAACAGTCCGATAATCACCAGCACGATGGCGATTTCGATCAGGGTAAAGCCGGATTGGTTGCGTTTCATTTGATTGATTCTCCCAAAATAATTCTTATGGTTTGTAATTGGTTAAATAATGCCTGAGTGTCAGACTACAGCAATACCCGTGCCACATGCAAGCTGGTGTGTCCTTGAGTTATCATTAAAAACATATAGCCAATCAACGCAAAATCCGATCTGCCTTCCAGTTACCCGTCAACAGGTTCCCGGAAGTGTTTGTAAGTTAGCAAACATCACAAGCGTTGTCACTGCTTTTTCGTCACTTATGGCGGCCCTGCGCGTATGGCACACAATTGGCTGGTGGATGGGTGGCTCGTCGTTTTTGCATTCGCGGTGCGGGATTGAGGGCGGTCAGCCGTGCGCAGGTGGTACGGGCAATTCCGGTTGTGCGGTTCCGGCCTGGCATCCGGTTCGGGGCGGCCCGACCTGCGACGCGGCCCGAATTCGCTGCATTTCGACTTCCGGGATGCTGATTCAGGGGTGTTTCGGGCGGGCAAACCCGGCGTTTCACCTATATATATGTGCACAGGGGAATTGCGTTTGATCTGGGGTAAACTCCGCCTGGCCGCACCCGCCGTGACGGGGTTCTGACAAAAATGACGACTATATGACACTGGCGTTCAACAAAATGATGCAATCCAGCCGCTGGCTGTCCTTTGCCATGCTGGTGGCGCTGCACTTTGCACTGTGGACCGGAACCGAGAGTATATTGATGCGCCCCCTGCTGCTGGTGCATCTGGGGCTATTCTTGCTGTGGCAACCGCTGTGGCGCGGCGAAAGTCAGTTGCGATGGAGCGGCGCGCTGTTCATCATCGTCATGAGCCTGAGTGCGCTGTTCTGGCTGAACTGGTGGATATTGGCGTTCTGGGAGAGCGTGCTGTTCGCGCTGGTGGGCGGGCGCGTATTCTCTTTTTATGCGCGCTGGCAGCGTTTGTATTACCTGCTGGTTATGGCTTACCTGCTGGCCATCCTGTTGCTGGAAGTCGCCCCGCGCCTGTTCGGGCTGCCCACGCTGGGCGAAGTGATCGACGCCATCATGACCTACGGCTTGCCGCTGCTGTTGCTGGCCATGGCGCTCATACCGGTCGAAGCCGAACAGCCCAAAAGCGAACAGGCGCTGGATTTCATCTACATCATCCTGCTGTTTGCCCTGCTGACCCTGTTACTGCTGGGCAGCCTGGCTTTCATGACGCTAGGAAAGATCGACTATCTGGATGCGTTGGTGCGCACGCTGTTCATTATTGCCGTCATTCTGTTGGCGCTGGGCGGTCTGTGGAATCCTCGCCAGGGTTTTTCCGGATTCCAGATTCTTTTCTCGCGTTACCTGTTGTCCATCGGCACGCCGCTCGAGATCTGGCTGCAGCGTTTGTCCGAAGCGGCGCAGCGGGAACAAGACCCCGAGACTTTTCTGGCGCGCGCCAACGAATATCTGGCCGAGATGCCGTGGATATCCGGGTTGACGTGGGTGTCGGATCGCGGGCGCGGCACGCTGGGGACCGTTACCCAGCATCGCATCGAGATGACCGACCATGATCTGAGTCTCACGCTGTTCAGCCACCGTTCCGTATCGCCCACCGTGCTGCTGCATGTCCGGCTTCTGACCAAGCTGCTGGGCCACTTCTATCAGGCCAAACGGCGCGAAATGAATTTGCGTGAAATCACGCGTCTGCAGACGATATATGAAACGGGCGCGCGTCTGACGCACGACCTTAAAAACATGCTGCAATCGCTGATGGCGCTTACGGCAGTCGCGCGCGAGCAACCGGAAAGGGCGCAACCCGTGCTGCAACGCCAATTGCCGGTATTGACGCAACGCATCGAACTCATCCTGGCCAAACTCAAGGCTCCGCAAGCGCAGGAAGATACGGCCGTGCTGCCTTTGGCAAGCTGGTGGTCCAGTTTTCGCCAGCGCCACCAGCACCAGCATGTCGGGTGGCACAGCCCGGACAATATCGGCAGCCAGCCCGTGCCGATTGCGCTGTTCGATTGCGTTGCCGACAACCTGATCGACAATGCGGCCAACAAGCGCATGCGCGAGCCCAGCATCACGGTCACCGTCACTTTGGTGAGCGAGCCTTTCAGCCTGAGCATCAGTGATACCGGCAGCGCCATCCCGAGTGCCGTGGCGCATCAACTCATGAATACGATTGTTTCGTCCGAAGACGGCATGGGCATCGGTTTGTACCAGGTGGCGCGCTGGGCGGCTCAGTCGGGCTATCAGCTCGAACTGAGCGAGAACACGCAAGGAAAAGTGACCTTCCGCATTTCCAAGGCGCAATAGAACGAACAGGAGCCGGGTTTTTCGCAGTTGTTTTTGTGCGGACGCAATCGGCAGCGGGTAAAATCGCGCGCCATGAAAGCAGCCTTGTCACCTCTCGCCCAGCGCCGTCTGGCGCGTATCCAGCAACTCTCCGAAATCGAATACCCCGCCGACCTGCCGGTCGTGGCGCGGCGCGAGGAATTGGCGCAGGCCATCGAAAAGCATCAGGTCGTGATCGTGTGCGGCGAAACCGGCTCGGGCAAGACCACCCAGTTGCCCAAGATATGCCTGAGCCTCGGGCGCGGCGTGCTCGGCGTGATCGGCCATACCCAGCCGCGGCGCGTGGCGGCCCGCTCGGTGGGTGCGCGCATTGCACACGAACTGAAGTCCGAACTCGGCGGCCTGGTCGGCTACAAGGTGCGCTTCAACGACAAGGTGTCGCCCGATACCTGCATCAAACTGATGACCGACGGCA
>JAUSBC010000121.1 GCA_030652215.1 Sideroxyarcus sp. | reverse complement strand
CGTCGGGGGTAGCCCGACAGCTAGTCACTTTTTCTTGCTTCGCCAAAGAAAAAGTAACCAAAAAGAAGGCGACCCCAGCGCGCCGCCCCTTCGGGGTTCCCTGCGTTGCTCGACTGGTCAGGCGGCTGCGGAACTCGCGCTACGCGCTCAGACATAACCAGCGACTTAGCTGGCGTTCTTTGCCGGCTTAGTCGAATGGCTAGTTGTTTCATCAGTCCTCGCCGACTACCCCTGACCAGCCTCCGCTACTCGGCGGACGCACAGGGGAAATAAATTCAAAGGCGGTTTTGTGTGCGCTTCGCGCACGTCTATTTTGTGAGTCCTGTAGGGTGGCCACGTTTCTTGTGTCCACCCTACGGATTCTGCTGCTCGTCACACCGGCGGATAACCAGCGACTTGGCTGGCGTTGGTTGCCAGCTTAGTCGAATGGCTAGTAGTTCCATCAGGCCGGTGTCCAGTTGATTAAAGACACTGGATTCCGGCCTGACCGCAGGTCAGCCCGTCCTGCCGAAGGACCGGAATGACGTCATTTATTTCACTGCACCGTGACCCGCACAGTGGTCGCCCTGGATATCCCCGGTGTGCTGTAGGTATCCCGGACCGCATACGAGAACGTTTCGATACCGACAAAACCGGCCCTGGGCGTGTAGTTGATGGTGCCGTCCGCATTCACGGTCACCGTGCCGCCCTGGTTGGGGCGCTTGCCAGCAGGAATGAACACGGTCGCCGGGTTGATGCGATTGGTCGGATCGATCGCGGTGTCCAGATCGCTGTCGTTAGTCAGCACATTGATCACCGTTGGCGTGTTGCGCGGCGTGACGGCCGCATCGTCCACCGTCACCGGCGCCCGGTTGGCCCTGACCGCAATCGAGACAAACCCGGCAGTCGCGCTGGCGAGCCCCGAGTTATCCCTGGCCAGGTAACGGAACCCGGTCATGCCGGTGAAGGTCGCCGGCGGGGTATAAGTGAAGCCGCCCGCTGCCTGGCCCGCGAGAGTGCCCACCGTCGGCACGGTATAGTTCGACACGGTGAGCGTATTGCCGACATCAGGATCGCTGTCGTTGGCCAGCACGCCGGGTGCTGCCACGTTCAGCGTGGTGCCCTTGATCATGGTGAAGGCATCGTTGGCAACCACCGGCGGCCGATTCGCATTGGCCACCACATTGATGCGGAAAGATTGCGTCGTGAACAGCCCGGTCGAATCGGTCACGCGCACCGTCACGTCCTGCAGCCCGACCTGGACAGCGGTCGGCCGCCAGCTGAGCCTGACGGAGGTGGCCGTTGCCGGAACGATGGACATGCCGACCGGCGCCGCGTCGAGACTGAAGGTAAGCGGCCCGCCATCCGCATCGCTGGCAACGACCAGGTAGGCATAGGACAGGCCCGAAGTGGCGGCAAGTAGCGGCGTCGTGGAAATGACGGGCGCAACACCAATCGGTGCGCCGACGCTCACCAGTGAATCGGCGAATCCCAGCGCGCTGGAGCGCACCGTCACCCTGGAGGGCGGCGCGGCGAGCGGCGCTACGCTGGCCTTGCCGGCCACAAGATTGACCTGCTGCGTGCCGAATGCCAGCGTCAGCGTGGGCGGCACAACGGCGTCGCTGGAACTGGCGGCCACCGCCAGGGTCCGGGTGATCGGGTTGTACAGGGCGCTGCCGATGGTGACTTCATCCGTGACCTGCTTGTCGACAAAGATCGGCACCGGGTTGCCGAGCGCATCCGTTGCGGCACTGTCCTGCACGCAAACTGACGGGGGAATCGTCAGGGGAATCATTTCGCCCCAGTAATCGGTACCCACAATCGACATCGGTGTCGCGATAGCCCCTGCCGGCGCACTGAACGGGGGCTGGACTGCGCCCGTGACCGGGTTGACTGTGCCGGCGCAGGGCGCTGCGAAGAACGAAAGCTGCGGCAATACCGGCGCCGGTTTGGGGGCGGGCGGAATCCGCGGTTGCGTGGTCGGGAAGGCATTGGCAAACACAAACAGCTTCCGCCCCGCGGCATTGCGGCTGTAGTTGGCGCGCTTGACATCGACCCGGCCCGGCAAGGCGCCAGTGAACACGCGGCCTACCAGCGCAAAATCGGTGGTCTCGATGAAGTCGATGCCGGGTCCGCCCAGGTTGGAACCAACCGGGCCTTCCACGCGGAAAATATTGTGATTGCGGCTGGTCCCGCTGGAATCGATAAAGTTCGGCAGGGTACTGCCGGTGACCGGGCCTAGCCGGGCGGGATCGGCAAGATACAAGCCGGACGGTCCCGCGACCGGTGCCAATTCGGTGCCGCCAGGTGTGGCCGAGGCCGTCAGGAACGGACCGACGCGCGACACCAGCGCCCCGCTGAAATCGCCCGGAGCGCCTATGCCGATATCCTCGGTGAAGGTGATGCGGCCGCCCGCAACACCTTCGATACTGTCCTCGCCGTAGGGATGGATGAAACGATAGGTGCCGGTGACCGGCACCGGGGTCATTCTGAGCCGTATGCGCGTGAACGTGACCTGGTCACCGGGTTGTGCCGGGCCGGTCGCAAACGCGGACTCCAGGGCCGAGACCAGCAGGATATTGGCACCGGCCGGCGTCGTCATGGTGGCATCCGCCGCATAGTAGAAATGCTCGTCGAAGAAGCTGGTGGGGAACACCTCGGGAGCCACCGGAACGTCGGCGGGGAGCACCAGGCACCAGCCGCCGCTCACTTCCAGCGCGTTCTTCGGATCGCAGAACTCAAGCGTCAGGCCGCTCGTGTCCTGGTACCAGGCGGGGAAACCGCCAATCGCGGGTGCGACGCTCGTCGGGCCGACGCGCTCCAGGGCTGCGTGCGCGGACATGCCGGTGGTGGCCATGATGACTGCGGCCAGGACTGATTTGAGTTTGGGGCGAAATGACATATTTGATCTCCTTGGGGTTGGTTTTGAATTCGGGCGTGAGCCCGGCACATTTTTCTGCCTGCGGCCAAATTATGGCCACCGGCCTGTCAATCGCCATACGGTTGAAACCCCAAACTGGATTGCGCGAGCCTGCATTGAATAGCGCGGTGCTTCATGCGGGCTACGGCTTGCTACCTATTCATGTAGGGTGGGCAAAGCAAAGCGTGCCCAACTTTACTGATGCTTTCATTTGTTGGGCACGCTACGCTTTGCCCAACCTACTATTGATCCGGCCAGCAACGTAGCCCGCGTGAAGCATCGCGTATGCGATGATTTACGGCCCGGGCTCGCCGCCTGAGCCCCGGGCGGGGAGGTGCAACAGCACCTCCGGATCGCCTTCCGGAATGAATAGTTCGGGATGGTCGAAGGGCGCCGATGAGGCGACCACGCGCGGATCGGTGAGCGACCCCAGGAAGGCCACCACTGCGTTGTGCAGGTGCTCGGTGTTGTTGCCGAGACCGCGCAGGATCGGGTTGCCCGACGCAATGATGGGATCAAGGTCGTGCAGGTTTTCCGTGGGGAAATTGCCGCCGCGCACATACAGGTCGACCACGTTCTCCAGCGAGCGCAGGCTGCCGTTGTGGAAATAGGGCGGGGTCAGCGCCACGTTGCGCAGACCCGGCACCTTGAACGAGCCTTTGGCGCTGACCGGCATGTTGTCGGGCAGGAACAGCGCGAGGATCGGGCTATCGAAGGGCAGCTTTCCCTTCCGCTGCAACGACGCCAGGGCCGAATACGAGAGCGGATAGTTTTCGCCAGTGAGCGGGTTCACGAAGGGGGCGGTTCCGCCCCGGCCAACGTCTTCCGAACCCGGTCTCGCGGCGGTGTCGATGTAGCCCTCGTCGTAAACGACCTGCCTGCCGTCCGCCGCGAACATCATCTCTATCGTCCCGTTAATGGAGTTGTTGGTGAAGGCGATGTTGCTCACCGAGGCGCCGCTGAATTCGATGCCGATATGGCAGGCGGTGCAATTGCCGACCCCGGAGAAGATCGAGAAGCCCAGTTTCTCCTGATCGTTCAGCGCGGCCTCGTTGCCACCCAGCCAGTTGTCGAAGGGCGACTGGTCGGAGACCAGGGTTGCCTCGTAGAGCTGGATGGAAAGTCCGAAGAACAGGGCGAAGTTGGCTTCCATCTGGGTGTATCCGTCCGGAGTCTGGCTGGGGGAGTCCCACAAATTGGGCTCGAAGGCATCCCTTACCATCCTGCTGTAGTTGCCATTGAGCCCTTTCACGTCGACCACACTTCCGTCCACCCGCAACGACGCTTTGGAAAGGTGGCCAAGCACGCTGTCGTTGGGATGCACGACTTGCTTGCCGAGCGGGATCAGGCTCAGCATTTTGCGCGCGACGTCGGGGAAGGTGCGTCCCTGAGCGGACATCTCGATGTCGTTCACGGGCGGACCCACGGCCTGTGAGGCGAGGCTGGCGAACTGGATAACGACCTTTTCCTTGACCAGTCCCGGCCCGCGGTCGTTGAACCACACGCCGGCGTTGGGATCGGCGGGACCGAAGGGGTTTTCGCCGTTGAACAGGAAGTTGGCGCGGCCGTCCCAGAAATTGTTGAAGTTGAACACTGCGTTGATCACGCTCGGGGTGTTACGCGGTTCCACCCGCCGCGTGTTGTTAAACGGGGCGCTGCTGTCGGCATGGCGGAATACCTCGTCGGGGATGGCCTCCACCACATCCTCGGCCTGGCCGGGCACGACGCCCACGAAGCGCGACAGGCGCACGCCCTGCGAAGAGATCACGTCGTTGGTGTCGCGCAGCACGGGATCGGATTGCGAGTGGCCCGGCAACTGCCGGTCATGCAACGCCATGTCGCTATCCTGCAGGGTGTAGTTCGGCCCGAACTGCGGGAAGTCGTAGCCGCCGGAGCGATTGTTGCCGAACAGCGTATCCCCGGCGTGCGTGCCGGGATTGAGCTGGTTCTTCCTGCGGCTGTCGGCGCCGGCGGCGAAATGGCAGGTGGCGCAGGCCACGATGCCGTCGCTGCCGACCTGCATGTCCCAGAACAGCGCCTTGCCCAGCCGGATCGCCGCCTGCTTGTTGCTGACGAACACCGACAGGTTGGGCGGCTCGGGCACCGCCGTCTGGTTCAGCGGGTTCAGCGCGGGCGGCGGAACCACCACCGGCGCAACGTCGCCGGGACTGCCCGCAACCAGCGGCACGGCATCGGTCGCGTTGGGAATGCCGTCGCCATCGTCGTCGTCGTCCCGCACCAGCGTGCAACCGGCCAACTGCTCGTCGGTGCCGGTGGCGCGCCCGGTACCATCGGGCAGGCCGTCGTGATCCACGTCTCCGGATGCGAAGCGGCAGTCTGGAAAGGCGTCCTGCGTGTTGGCGACGCCGTCCGCATCCCGGTCCATGAGCGAGGGCTGGAATACCGGCGTATCGACCGGCGAAGCATTTATGGCCGACTCCTGTCCTCCGCATGCCGACAGCAGGCCCAGGGCAAGCAGCATGGCCGGCACCCATGCGATATGTCTCGATCCGGTTGCATTTGTCATTTTGACTCTCCTGTATTCGGGTTAGAACCGGTCAGTCCGGGTCGCGGCCGGCAGCGCCGGACAAGCCGGGCGGGCGGCATCGCTTTAGCCTGATGGAATGAGCGGTTTCGTTGGCCAAGGTTACGGAGAATGGACGGGACGGAAAATACCGCGTACGCCCCATTCGACGGACAAGGGAATACGCATATCGCGTAGCCGCAAAACTGCGGTAATTGCGGGAGTCGCGCAAACAAAAAAAGGTGCGGTTCGCTATGCCGAGGTGATGCGCCATGCCGTCGCACTTAGCGCCACCTTTTTCAACTCCGAGCGCATGTTGACCCAGTACATCACCAAGGCTTATTTCAAGTAGGCGGCTGCGGTTGGCGCGAAGCCACTACAACCGGTCCCGGGCTGAATATTCCCCGTCCAGCCGCAAGCCGCTTCTCCGGCTCACATGGCCCGGGCACCCTTCATGTGTTGCAGGAGCCGTTCGAATTCCGCGGCGGGTACCGGTTTTGAGAAGAGATAGCCCTGGCCGAAATCGCAGCCTGCCGCCAGCAATAAATCTCGCTGCTCAACCGTTTCTATTCCTTCGGCGATGACACGCATATTGAGTTTATGCGCCACGACGATGATCGCCTCGGACAAGGCAAGGTCGGTTGAACCCGGCGCCAAGTTGTGAATGAACGACTGGTCTATCTTGAGGCAATCAATTTTGAATCTTTGCAGATAGGACAGGGACGAATAGCCGGTGCCGAAATCGTCGATCGCCACTTCGATACCGGCGGCATGGATGGTGAGCAGCGATTCGGCGACTTCGGGACGGTTGTTGAGCAAGGTTCCTTCGGTAATTTCAATGGAAACACTTTTCCCCGACAGCTTCATCTCATGTACGTGATTGATCCATATGTTGCTGTGCTCCCTGCCCATCAGCTGTACCGGGGATATGTTTACGCCGATACGGAAGGCATGCCCGATCACCCCGGTCCAGATTTTGCTCTGCGCTAGCGACTGGTTGAATACCCAGTCGCCAATTTCATCGATCAGCCCGATCTCTTCCGCCACCGGAATGAATTCTGCGGTGTCGATCACGCCCCGGGTTGGGTGTTGCCAACGCAGCAGAGCCTCGGCCTCGAATATCTCTCCGGTCCGGAGATCGACGATGGGCTGAAAATAAAGCAGGAACTGGCTGTCTTGCAGTGCGCTATGCAGGTCCTGCACCAGTTGATGATGCTTGACGGTGGCCTCCTGCATCGACTTGGTGAAAAACCGGTAACAGTTACGGCCCTCGCTCTTGGATAAATACATCGCCTGATCGGCATTCTTTAACAGATCGGACGACTCGGCGGCATCGCCGGGATAAACGGTAATGCCGATGCTCGCCGAAACGAAAATGTCATTCTTGTCCAGCCGGTAGGGTTTGGCGAGGGTCTCGATAATGGCGTGAGCCACATTGTTGATCCGCTTCACGTCGGTGACTTCGGACAGGATCACGGTGAACTCGTCGCCGCCGAGGCGCGACACGATATCCGACTCGCGCACGCACGCGACGATGCGCTTCGCCGCCTCCACCAGCAGTTGATCGCCGACATGGTGACCGAGCGTATCGTTTACCTCCTTGAAGTGATCGAGATCGATGAACATCAGCGCCAGTTGGTTGTGGGAGCGGCGCGATTTCTTGATCTCGTGCTCCAGATAATCGCTAAACAGGCGCCGGTTGGCCAGGCCTGTGAGGGAATCGAAATTGGCATGCTGCGCTATGGTTGCTTCCATCCGCTTCTTCTCGGTGATGTCCGAGAACTGGGCGGCATAACTCAGCTTGCCGCCGTCGCCGTTTGAAATTGAACTGATGCTCAGGCGCACGGCATAGTCTTCACCGTTCTTTTTCTTGTCCCATACTTCGCCCTCCCAATGGTTGGTGGTTTTCAGGGAATTCAGGATGTCGCGATAGAAGGACTCATCATGGTGTGCTATCCATAATCGCTCGGGATTCTTCCCCAGCACCTCCGCGGCATCGTAACCGGTAATTTGCGAAAAAGCCGGATTGACCCTGACGATGATATTTTGGGAATCAGTGAGCAGCATCGCCTCGCTGGAGGCGTGGAAAAGCGATTCGGCCAGACGCCATTGACGCTCACTTGCTTTGCGTTTGGTGATGTTGCCGAAGACCGTTACAAAATGATCTTTTGCCGTGCTGTACACGGAAATTGAAAACCACATCCCCATCGCCTTGACGTGGGTTTCGAATTGCTCCGGCTTTCCGGTCAGCGCAACCCGGCCATACGCGTCCAGCAGTTCCGGGTTGGATTCCCATATTCCCGGGATGACCACACTGGCTTTTTTTCCGACGACATCTTTCAAACCCGTGAGCTTTTCGAAAGCCTGGTTGATGTCGAGAAAAATATAATCCACTGGTCGGCCATTTTCGAAAATCAGCCGGTGGCGCGAGTATCCTTCCAGCATGTTCTCGAACAACGCGCGGTAACTTGCTTCGCTCCGGCGAACTGCCTCCGTCGCATTTTCCTCAGCCTGTATCAGGCGCCAGGTGCGCCGCGACATCACCAGTCCGGTCAAGAATATGACGGTTGCAAAACCGGAGAGCAGCCACACGATCCGGTTGGTTTGCTTCATGGAATCGCTCTGCGCCTGGTTTGCGAAAGCCTCGGCGCGGTACCTGGTGAATTCGACGATCTCGTCAATATCGGCACTGAGCCTGGCATAAGTGGTACGGTTGGCGAGCATGACCAGATTGCCCACTTCATTCCATTGGTCATGCGTCGCCAGGCCAATGGTGCGTATTCTTATGTCGCGCCACTCGTCCAGCAAACGCTGTGCATCCTTCACCGTTTCCGGCTCGCCAAGAAATGCGCCTTCCACCACGCGAAGATCTTCCTTGACCCGGTTATCCAGCGTTGCCAATGCCACTGTCAAGTCGGCGGTTTTGATTGCATCCCTGGACAAGGCGATTTCGAGCATGTATTCGCGGATATGCTCTATGTCTAACTTCGCCTCCAGCGCCGCGTTGTTCACCGTAAAAGGATGCCGGTAAATATCCTCGGTGATTGAAGATTGGCGACGCATATTGTCGATCACCACCACCCCAATTGCGACCGAGAGAAACAGAATCAGCGCATTCCCAACCGCGATCAACAGCGCAATCTTGTTTTTCAATTGGCCGATTATGGCGCGACTGCGAATAAAAAAATCCGGTAGCAGCCGGGTTAGCAAAATCGTCATTTCATTCTCCATAAACTTACGATTGAAAATCGCAGCTGACGCCCCGTCGACAGGCAGTCCTGTTGGATCGTTGATAAAGTCGATTGCTAAAATGATGGCGCGCTTGCGTGCCGCCGGGGATGGGCGGCGCAGAAAAAACCGGAATCCACATTACTCTCGTAAACAGAATCGCCCAATGCAGTTGATCCGGTAGCAATGCCGTAGGTTTATGCAAGTGCCGAGCGATCCGGGCGGACGGCAACGCCCTGGCCTGATGGAACAGGCTGCTTCATTGGGCAAGGTTACGGAGAATGACCGGAGCGGAAAATACGGCGCATGCCCCATTCGGCGGACAAAGAAATGCGCATATCGCGCAGACGGGTATTGCGGAAAATGCGGGGTGCCAATTAAACAGCTGACGTAGGTTGGGCAGAGCGAATGGGTAACGGCGCAGCCGTTGGGCCCCATCGGCCTCCCCCTTGCGGGGGAAGCGAAGCGTACCCAACAATTGTCGAAGCAAGCACGTTGGGCACGCTGCGCTTTGCCCAACCTACATGTCTTAGACCGGATTGCTATTCATGCGCACCGTGCGCCTGGTGTTCGCTGAGGTCTTGAGGCTCACTGTGCTGCTGGTGCTCGCTGTGGTCCTGGTGTCGGCTGTGGTCTTCTTGTTCGCTGCGCTGCTCGGGCTCGCTGTGCACGCTGTGATGCGCGCTGTGGTCGTCGTGTCCGCCGTTATGGCTCTGGTGGTGCTGCGAGTGATCACCCGAGCCGCCCGATTTGGCCAGTTGCATCCGCATGCTCTCCGCGCGGCGGGTCCCGGTGTCGGAGTGGTCGGGCTGATTGACCGCTGCGCCTGACACCGGGCTGGCGCCGGCCGACAGGTCGAAATTCGCGCTCGCGGTTGCGGCAACGAACATGCCGGCTGCGGCCAGCGACAGCAGTTTCGGGGGTTTGTTTTCTGTTTTCATCACGCTCTCCTTTAAGTTGTGGGGTGGGCACGTTTTTGCCCCCGCAAGGAGGAGGCCGACGGGTACCCAATGGCTGCGCCATTACCCGTTCGCACTCCCCACGCGGAAACACTCTCGGCTACAGCGTGGGCACCAAAAACGTGCCCACCCTACCGGCCCAAACCCCTCCCAGCCTCCCCTTATCAGGGGAGGAGCAGGCTCTGCTCTCCCCCTGATAAGGGGGAGTTGGAGGGGGTTGGTGTTTAATGAATATCCGAGTTCAAACATCTGCGTACCGTATCAATAGTTGCAGGGCGCACTAATGGTGGTGCTCATGCATGTCATGGCCGCCTTGCTGCTGGTGTTCGCTGTGCTGCGCATGCTCGTCTTGGCCTGTTTGCTGCGTCATGCTCTCCAAGCTGGCCAGCCTCATTTTTTCGATGCGGCGGCTCTCGGTGTCGATGTAGCCGAGCAGGGTTTCCACTTCACCGTCGGTCAGCCTCAGGTTGGGCATGATCACGCCCTTGAACTTTTCGAAAAGCGCCGTGGCGATGGGATCTTTTGCGGCCAGCATCTGGTCCGGATTTTTCAGCCAGTTATGCAGCCAGGTGCGGTCGCGGTTGGCAACCACGTTCAGCAGGTCCGGCCCCAGCGCATCCCCCGCCCCCACCGTATGGCAGGACAGGCAGCGCCGGAAAAACAGGTCTTCGCCCGGGTCGAGCTTGATGACCTGCGATACGTCGGCGTAGTTGTTGTTCTGCCCTACGCGGGTCTTGTAGTTGAACAGCACCTCGCCGATCACCCTGGCCAAGACCTTGGGGTTGTCGAAACTGGAGCGCTTGATCCACTGGCCGGTGGACTCGTTGCCGACGATCATGCTCATGGTGTGGCCCTGGCTTTTTTCCGTTTCCTCGCCGTCGTACAAACCCAGCTTGGTGCGCAGCAGCAGGATGTCGTCCTTGTTGCCGGTAAGGAACTGCCAGCCCGGCTTCACCTTGTATTTCTCCATGTAGTCCTTGAGGGTCTCCGGCGTGTCCGCCTCGGGGGTGATGGTGATGGAGTACATGAAAATATCCTTGCCGACGCGGTCGCCGAGGACATCCTGCACCTGGCGCAGCTTGGCCGTCTCCAGCGGGCAGGAGTCGTGGCAGGTGGCGTACATGAAGTTGATCGCAACGACCTTGTCCTTGATCAGGTCGTCGTAGAAGCGCAGCTTCTTGCCGTCCTGGTTGGTCAGCGTGATGTTGGGAAAGTAGTTCGCTCCCCACGGGGAGCCGGCCGGGGCCGCTGCTGCGACCTCAGCCCACAGACTCAGCATGATTGCGGTGAACAGGAGAAACGCGGTCATCGTTTTCCCGGTTGTTGCAGTGCTCGAATTTTTCATGATCCATTTCTCCTTGCCCGCTTTGGGGCTGTGACCGTTTTTACATTGGCATGGCCGGAATCGCTTGCCGGCCCCGCCCTGGAATTTGGCGGTTCCCGGCAAGCCGCCGGGAACCGTGTTTGCTGCATTGCTGCACTACCTCATTGCGTTATTGCACATTCACCCGCACTTCGGCCGCCTTGGATATCGCGGGTGTGGCGTAGCTATCCCGCACCGCGTACGAGAACTTCTCGATGCCGGTAAAGCCTGCCTTCGGCGTGTAGCTGATCGTGCCGTTTGCATTCACCGTCACCGCGCCGCCCTTGTCGGGCCGCTTCCCTGCCGGGATGAACACCGTCGCCGGGTCGATGTGGTTGGACGCGTCGATCGCGGTATCCGGATCGCTGTCGTTGCCCAGCACGTCGATGGTGATTGGCGTATTCAGCGTCGTGCTTACCTCTTCCGCCACCGTCACCGGCGCCTTGTTGGCCCGCACCGCGATGGAGACGAAACCGGCGTTCGCACTGGTCAGGCCCAAGCTATCCCTGGCCACATAGCTGAACTTGGTCGTGCCGGTGAAGTCCGCCGCTGGCGTATAGCTGAAGCCGCCGTCCGTCCTGCCGGTGAAGCTGCCTGCCGCCGGCGGGTTGTACTTCGACACAGAGAGCGTGTCGCCGACCTGCGGATCGGAGTCGTTGGCCAGTACCCCGGGTGCTGCCACGTTCAGCGAGCCGCCCTTGATCATGGTGTAGGCATCGTTGACAGCCACCGGCTTGTGGGCCAGGTGCGCCACGTCGACCTGGAACGACTGCGTGCTGAACAGGCCGCTCGGATCGGTCACCCGCACGACCACATTGTTCAAGCCGTCCTGGCTGCCGCTGGGGAACCAGCTTAGCCATACGCTGTTGGCCGTTGCCGACTTGAGCGTCATGCCGGCCGGTGCCTGATCCAGGCTGAAGGTCAGCGGTCCGCCGTCCACATCGCTGGCGGAGACCTTGTAGGCGTAGGACTTGCCGAACATGGCGGTGAGCACAGGCGTCGAGGAGATCACCGGCGCGGTGGCGCTGGCCACTGTCACCGGCGTCTGCACGATCCCGCCGTTACCCGACACTACGCAGACAGTCGTAACCGGTGCCACCACGTTCGTGCCGAACAGCCAGTGGCCGGTAGCATCGACGTTTGCAGTCCCGAGGCTGGTGCCCGGGCAGGCACCGGCAGAGACTTCGACGTGCGCGGCAAATGCGCCATTCTGCTCGCTCACCGCGCCGCTTACCGACAGGTGGCCTTGCGTCAGGTTGGCGCCGCTGATCGTCACCACGTCCATCACCGGATTGGGCACCACGCTCACGTTGACGGTGGCGGAGATGGAGGATGTGCCGGCCGCGTTCGTCGCCCTGTAGGCAAAGCTGTCCGGCCCGGTGAAGACGCCGCCCGGCGTGTATTCCACCATGCCGTTTTGCGGAACGTTGGCGACGACGCTGCCGTGAGCCGGCGGGATCACGATGCTCACGCTGCAAGGCGTCACAGTGCTGCAATTGGCATCGTTGACGGTCACATCGATTGCTTTGACCGAGCTCTGGAGCGCCACCGCCGTGTCGTTGGCCGGCACCGGCACGGGCTGCGCAGGCGCTTCGCCCACACTGATACTCACGCTGGCGCTGTTCGACCTGTTCCCGACCGTGGTATCCACCACCCAATAAGTGAAACTGTCGTTGCCTGCAAATCCGGCTGCGGGCACGTAGCTGATGCTGCCGTCCGGGTTGGCCGTGGCCGTGCCGTGACCGGGCGTGGTGGTCAGGGCGATCTGGCAGGCGCCCACGCAACTGTCGTTGGCCAGCACGGGGATGGACACCGCCGTATTTTTCAGTGTGCTCGCCGTATCATCTGCGGCCACCGGCACGGCCACCTTCGTCAGGAAGTCGGTCGCCTTGCCGGTCTTGTAGGTCGGCACGTCGGTGGTGTTGCTGTCGACGTAGTTCACGCCGTCCCAGCCCGGGTAGGGCGTGCGGACAGCAACCGTCTGCCCCGGGTTCTGGCTGTCCCAGCGCAACAGCATGGCGTGGTCTTCATGCGTGGTGTTGTGGCAGTGCTCCACGTAGGTACCCATGAAGTCGCGCACGCGGATGGCCAAGTCCACGCTGTCGGTGCTGGTGGGCAGCGGGCCGATGCGGTACATGTCCTTGCGCGCGCCCTTCTCCCACATGGGCGGCGCCTTGCCACCGCGCTGCAGGATCTGGCCTTCCTCGAAGTGGACGTGCACCGGATGGCTCCAGCCGTTGCCGCCGTTCTTGATATGCCAGATTTCCACACTCTCTTTTTCGGGCGCAGCCGAGATGCGGTCGAACAAGCCCTCGACGCTGGTCGCGTTGTACGATGCTCCGCCGTCAGTGCTGATGGTCCAGGGTGCCACGTCGCCGCCGCGGTTGAAGCTGAACGTGCGCTCCTTGGCGTTGGCCAGTTCCTGCGGCGTGAACCCGGGCAACGGGATCATTTTCTTCTTGCCTTCGACGTAATCGGCCGGGTTCATGCTCAGGTCCGTGCCGTTGTACTCATGCACGCGGATCTCCATGAACTTGCCGACCACCGGGTCGCAATTTTCCGGGCAACCGCCCGCCGAATAGGCGCCATTCAGCACCTGGGCCAGCGGCACCTCCTGCTTCGGCGTCTTGCCGTCCTGGTGCTCCAGCAGGTTCACCAGATAGAGTTTGCTGCCCGGCGCGAACTTGCTGAAATCCACGATGATGTCGTAGCGTTCGGCGATGGATTGCTCGGGCAGGCCCTCGGGCGATTGCACGTTGGGGAAGGGCACCGCGTGTTCCATGATGTTGCCGTCGTTGGCGATCATGTGGAACGGCACCTGCTTGCCCGCCTCGTCCACCATGGCGATCTTCCAGTAACGCGACACGCTGCCGTTCAAAATACGGAAACGGTATTTGCGCGCGCGCACATCCAGATACGGCTTGTACAGGAAGTTGACGGTCGCCACGTCACCCAGGAAACCGTCGGTGACAAAGGTGTTGTACCAGAGCTGGCCGGTCGCATCGAAGGCCTTGTCCGCCACCACCAGGTTCACGTCATAGTCGCGGTTACCCCAGTCCAGTCCCGAACCGCTCGGCAAACACAGGTTGATGTTGTTCGGGTTGACGTTGGTGGGATCGGCATAGTTGCAGCCGTAGCCGGGTTTGTCCGCGCTGCCCGCCGCTTCCGCCGCATTCGCCGGTTCGCGGCCACGATCAATTGCGCTGTAGTAGTTCATCATCACGGCGTTGCCCTTGTAGACGTTCTGCGCCGTGAAATCGACCATGTGGTCGTGGAACCAGTGCGTGCTCATGGTCTCGTGCCAGTCGCCGGGAATCTTGGTGATGCCGCCGTTGCCGTCGGGCGTGCCCGACTTCAGGTTCTTCTCGACCGTATTCGTCGGGTCGAGCGGCACGGCGTCGTTGCCCGCCAGCACCATGGGCCAGCGGTAGTCGTAATACTGGCCCGGGTAGAAATAGGCGCCCGCGAAGCCGTCGCTCTCGGCCGGGTTGTGGCCGTTGTGCTCGTGGGTGGAGATGGTGTGCATGCCGTGTCCGCCGTTGTACGAGACGTCGATGGGCAGCGCGTTGTAGTTGCGGAACAGGATGGTCTTGCCATACTGCGCCATCAGTAGTTTGGGCGGCAGCGTGCCGTCGAAGGTCCACAGATGCTCGGCATCCTGCACCGGCATGTTGGGGTGGAAGCGGATCTCGATGCCGCGCGTGGTGCCGTCGAGCGCGCTGGCTGGGATGCCGAGCTTGGCCGCAGTCTCCGGTCCCACGGTGTTGTGGTAGAGACCGCCGGGGCCGAATTCACCCAACTGGTAACCGTGCATCTGCAGAGGATCGCGCATGCCGCCGTTGGGGCGGGAACCCGTCAGCATGGTCTGGAAATAGACCTGGGGCGAGAACTCGTCCCAGCGCTGGTGCGCAAAATCCTCGCCGGGCGGACGTCCTTCGACGGCGCCCGTAATCGGTATGCCCAGGCATCCGGAAATGCTGGCAGCCCAGGCATTGGGCAGACTCGTGTTGGCCGTACGCTGCGGCGCCGGATACAGCGGCTGGCTGAGGAAGGTGTCAAGTTGAGTGCTGAAAGCCGCCGGGTCTGCGGCACTGCGGCAGCCGCCGGGACCGGGCAGGGAGTGAGCGGCAGCGCTGGTCGGCAGCGGCTGCGTGCCGAACTCCTCGAACATCAGCATCTTCTGGGTGAACGGCTGCGCACCGAACAGCGGGCTGGGGTTGCCGCCCGTGGGCGCGTCGAATTTCGCGTGCGCGCTGCCGGCCGCAAACAGGCCGGCCACGGCCAGCGCCACTGCGGCTTTCTTCATCAACTGCACATTTTGCCGCATCACATTTGCATTGCTTGCGCGTCCGGCATGACAGCGCAGCAGGGTATGTTCAGTTTTCATCTCTATTCTCCTTTTTGGCTCAGGCCAGGTTTGTTTTCTGCGGATGTGTGTGGCTTTGCAGCGTTCGTCGCTGTGCGCCGGTTCGGGTGGCGCTGCAAAAATCTGCTGTGCGCTTTACCGGTATCCGTCGCGCCAGTATCCGGAAAGGATGCGTTGCGCACACTCCGGCAAACCCCTTATTCGCATAGGGAGGCAACAGTAATCGACAGGTGGGTGGGGTCTGCGTAATTCAGTTTGGTAAACCCCGGGCCAAGGCTTGCTGAACGAGCAAACAACGCTGCGCCTGGAGTCGATCCCTCGTAGGTTGGGCAAAGCGTAGCGTGCCCAACTTTTACTGATGCTTTCATTTGTTGGGCACGCTACGCTTCCCCCGCAAGGGGGAGGCCGATGGGTCCCAACGGCTGCGCCGTTACCCATTCGCTCTGCCCAACCTACTATTGATCCGGCCAGCAACGTAGCCCGCGTGAAGCATCGCGTATGCATGACGACCGGACTGTGCCGGATGGACACCACCCCTTGCCGTGATTCGTCCGGCAAGGGGTGGTGAATTGACTACCTGGCAGATCAGCGTTTCTGCAGGTCGCGGGTCATGGCGTTGCCCACGGAGGACGTTGCCTTGATCGTTGCTGCCGCTGCGGGCGACATCACCGATTTGCCGGTGAAGCTCCAGCTACCGTTTGCCTGCACCTCCGCGTTGCCGAGTACAGGGCCGGTAGTGCCGGCTTGCAGCGACACCACGTTACGCCCGACCTGACCGCGGATTTCGCCGGTCGGATTGGCCGCCGTGTGGACGTTGACGTAGGTGCCGCCGGCCGCGATGGCCGTGCTCAGCTCGGCGAAAGTTGTCACCAGTCCTGCAGCCACGAAGTCCGCTGCGCTCAGTGTGCCGACCACCGTTCCGCCTGTTGCCGGGCAGGCCGGCGGTACCGGCAGACCGACCGGCGGGGCGAGGTTGGTGCACAGGAACAGATGAGGCCCACCGTTGACGCCGACCGCTCCGGAATGGAGGTGCGCCTGGGTGACGGCAGTCAACCCGGTGTAGTTCAGGCTGTAGTCGACGACCGGACCCAGCACCCCATCGGTACGCAGGGTAAAGGTGGTTTTGCCGTAGCCCGCCGTGGCAACCGGCGGCACTTCCTGTGCACCGACCAGGTTGGTGAAGTGGGAGGTCTCGGCGCCATTGACGACTTTAAGGTCGCGAATGTTGCCGTTGCCGCCTATCGACCACTTTCCGTTGCGCGCACGGAAGCTGGCCTTGTTCAACTTCATGTCCTCGACGAACACACTCACCGTGGCCGGATCGGTAACGCGTCCGGCAAAGTCCATGATGGTGTAGTTGAAGGACTGCACGCCCGAGGCCACCGTCGGGGCGAAATTCAGCAACATCTGGTCCAGATATGGCACCTTGGTTGCGCCTGCCGTGGGCGTGATGCTGGCCGGATTGAGCGCGATCGTATCGGTTGCGGTGGGCGCCGCAGTGGGAACCAGCGGGAAGTCGTTGGCCCGCGCATCAATGTCCACCGCCACGCCGGGCGTGGTGCCGGCGAAGTCGTTCATGGCCTTGGGCAGAACCGCGCCGGCCGGAGCGAAGACCTTGCCGACAATCTGGAAGTTGTTTTCCTGAACCCCGCCCACCGGCAGGCCGGGACCTTCGATGCGGAAGAAATTGGTGCCTAAAGGACTGCCGAAGATCGCGCCCGGCACCAATTCGCCGCCGCCCAGATAGGACGCACCGGGAAACGTCGGATTGGCCAGCGGCACACCATTGGCAAAGTAGAGGTAGTTGCTGACGGGGCCGCCCAGTGCGGCGAGTGGATCAAGCGTGCCGGCCAAGACTTCCACCAGGCCGCGACCGGTGGCATCCACGATCACCTCGGTCACGCCGAAGGGATGGGTGACGGTGAAGACGCCGGGGGTCATTCCGTCCAGGCGGATGAGTATGCTGTTGAAGATGCCCCCCGGATCAGCCGGAACGCCTGGTGCGGCTGGAATGGGGGCGATATTGTCGATGCCCATAATCAGGCGCGCGTTGACGGCGCTGTGGATCGACACGGCTCCCCAATACTGGGAGATGCCCGGCTCGACGGCGCAGGGGCCGTTGATGTCGCCGTCGGCGCAGGGTTGCAGCTTCAGGCCGATGGCGTCCTGGTACCAAAGGGGGGCGGCCGGGGCGACCTGGGTGCGATCGACATCCAGCAGAGCTGCCTGGGCAGGCTGGCACAAGCCCAGGGCCAGGGCTATCGCCGATAGCGCAAATTTGCTTGCATTGGTTCTCATGGGGTATCTCCTTTTAAGTATGGACGGGGCCATTAGAATGTGGACTTGGCGACGAAGGCGTGGTTGTCCTTGACGCCGACGAAGGTCGAGGCATTGTTGACGCCGAATGCCTGGCTGGTCGGGTCGATCACGCGTTTGTCGGAAATGTTGGTCCGGCTCCAGATCGCGGCATGTTCCACGCCGCTCAGGGCATCCACAAATCCGACGATGCGGTCGATGTTGTTGATGGCCTGCGCCGAGGTGGCTGCGCCAAGATCGCTCACCTTGGCACCCGCCGCGTCCCATACCATGCCGTGCAGTACGCCGTCGGCAAGTTCGGCTTCGCCCACAACGTTGCCGTTGGCATCCACGCCCAGTGCCACGCTGCCCGCCTGGTTGTCAGCCAGTTTGGCCAACAGCAGCGGTGCGCCGTATACCCCGTTGGTCGGTTTCCAGACCACCGCCTGCAGCACGCCTGCATCGTCGCGCGACTCGCCCGCGATCACACCTTCATTGCTGATGAAGTAGGCAGAAGAGCAAGGAGTGACCGTGCCGAGGTGTGCAAGCGTGACCGGTGCCGCAGTGAGCGACGACCATAGCACCGCCGTCGTGACGCCGCCGATGTCCGCCTCGCCCACCGCCATATTGGTCGCGTTGATGCCATAGGCCGCGTTGTTGCCCGTCAAGGTGTCCTGGTTCAGGGTGACCGCTGCGGTCGAACCTGCCGCCCAGGTGACCGCCTTGATGATGCCGGCCGGCGCGTCGTTCGCCTCGCCCACCGTGATGCTGGCATCGTTGATGCTGTAGGCGGCACTGTAATTTCCGCCGGTGAGCGGCAGCAGCCCGACCTGCGGGAAGCTTGGATTGGCGACATCCCACTTGGCGGCCTGCATGGTGCCGACGTCATAGCTGCCGACGATCAAGCCGCCGTTGTTGATCGAGACTGCAGCGCTGAAGGTGCCGCCGCCCGTGCCGCCCAATAGCGTCGTCGTGACGCCGGTGGACGGGGTGATGGGAGTGCCGGGGGTGCTGGTGGTCGAGCTGCCGCCGCAACCTGCGATCACCGTGCTCAATCCCAGCAAGCCTGCCATGGCCAGTTGGTATGCGATGGTGTATCTATTCATGATAATCCCTCCGTTTTGTGGTTGACGGTGCCTTTGCACCAGATGGACTGCTTGCCGCACCAGAAACAATTGCCGGATATTTCGTCGAATCGCGCCACCATGTCCCTGCCGGGAGGTTGGCGGGAAGGCAACCCTGTTTCTCTTCGCAAACGGTCGCCACCTTCCGCCATGCACATCCGCTAAAACCATCGCGTGACTACAACCCTGCACAGGCGACGGCTACATCCGACCCCCTTCCAAATGCCTTTCCTGAAAGGGCTTACCGACTTGTTGGCGCAAGGTTACAGAGAGTTGCCTGTAGTAAAAATCAGGCGTCCGCTCTATTTTCACAGTAATAAACCCGCACCTTGCGCACCCCAAAACTACAGGGTGCGCAGTAGCGTACTTAGTACCGTTAACCGCAAATATCGGGACAGGCGGAATGACGCGGTCGCCGGGCGACCGCATTCGATTCGGGATGGGTAGAGCGAGTACAGGCCGGAACAGATGCGTAGGTTGGGCAAAGCGTAGCGTGCCCAACATTGACAACGATGCCTGTTGGGCACGCTACGCTTCCCCCGCAAGGGGGAGGCCGATGGGTCCCAACGGCTGCGCCGTTACCCATTCGCTCTGCCCAACCTACATGAATACATGACCGCAGTTAAGTAGCCCGGATGAAGCGCAGCGCAATCCGGGGATTTGCGCGTATCCAGCAATCCCGGATTCCATTTCATTCCATCCGGGCTACGTATGGAACCTGGCCCAGCTCGGGTCACGCTTGCTTGTCTGCATTTGCGATGCAGAGCTGGGCGGATTCATTCAGTTCATCCGTGTGGGGCTTGTGCGCTATGACCGGGTTTTCCCCGACCACATTCCGGCACCAGAGCACGCACCAGAAGGTCTCCCACAGGATCTTCAGGTCCGTGACGGTGCTTCTGTTTTCGATATAGGCAAGGTCGATGCGTATCGTCTCCTCCTTGGTCAGCCGGTCGCGCCCCGACACTTTGGACTTGCAGGTGACGCCGGGTTTCACGGAAAGATACTTGTCGAGACAGTCGCCGTAGAGTACGGCCAGATCGGAAGTCTCCGGCCGCGGGCCGACCAGCGACATGCTGCCGAGGACGACATTCAGGAAATTGGGCAATTCGTCGATGCTGGTCTTGCGGATGAAACTTCCAACACGGGTGATGCGCGGATCGCGATCACGGTGCACATGGAAATCGAGGCCGCCATGTTTGATGAAGTCCTTGCCGAAGTCGCCTACTTCCGGAAAACGTTCGCGCGCATCAATGTACATGCTGCGCAACTTGAATATCCCGAACATCTTCCCGTTCAGGCCGAGGCGTGGCTGAATGAAGAACGGGTTCCCCCTGCTTTCCACCCTGATGGCGATTGCAGCGGCGATGATGACGGGCAGCGAACAGCACAACAGAATCGACCCCAGTACCAGATCCAGCGATTGTTTCAAGAGACGGTAACCCGCGCTCCGTATCCTGCCGAGCGCACGCGGCATCGCTCCACTGTGCTTGTCGTCTGATTCTGCGGGAACCAAAAACAGCACCCGTTCCGGTGCGGATGCCGGACGCGCGTGTGTCGCGGCAGATTCTTCATGCAACTTCGGTACAAGTTCGAGCTTGCTCCGCATTGGACTGCCCATATCGCTCTCCTGAACAAAATTGACTGTCGATCAAATGTCGGAAGATCCGTACCGCATCCGGATCTCCGCCGCATTTTCGTGACGTCATATTGCGCAAGGAACGACCCGCGATAAATATGCAGACCTCCTTATTATGCTCAGGTTGAATTGTGTAATCGGGCGTGAAAAAAAAGGCGTTTCTCACTACGCCTCCGTGCGGAACTGCTTGCCTTCCCGCAGTGCAGATACAGAATGCATGGGCGTGTATTTACGGTGCTGGCCGGATCAATAGTAGGTTGGGCAAAGCGTAGCGTGCCCAACAAATGAAAGCATCAGGCGTAGGTTGGGCAAAAGCCGAAGGCTGTGCCCAACATGACAAACGATATCGGTCTCTCAGTTTTGTTGGGCACGCTGCGCTTTGCCCAACCTACGAGGGATCGACTCCAGGCGCAGGCTTGTCTGTTCGTTCAGCAAGCCCTGGCCCGGATGCAGCTTGCGCGATGCTTCACGCGGGCTACGTTGCTGGCCTGAACAATAGTAGGTTGGGCAGAGCGAATGGGTAACGGCGCAGCCGTTGGGACCCATCGGCCTCCCCCTTGCGGGGGAAGCGTAGCGTGCCCAACAAAATGAAAGCATCGGCATACGGGGGGATCGACTCCACGCGCAGCGCTGTCCGTCACGCTTTCGCCCTGCGCGAATACTCGTGTTTCTTCCAGTTGCAGGGGCGTATGCCAAGCCGAATTTTCAGCCACAGGGGCAAGGCGACTTCCGCCATGCCCATGCGATAACCGGCAAGTTTGCACAGCGTGCCCAGCCACGCCAGTGGAATCAGGTGCGGCGCATGCTTCCACAGGTAGGCCGTTTCCGAGCGCACGAAACGTGCGCCCTCGCCTTCGGGTTTGCCGAATCGTTTGAGCAGCCATTGCTCGCGCGCGTGCATAACGCCGACGTCGAAGTAGCGCCTGAATTCCTGCACCGGGCTGTAGTCGTGCGAGTGATATACCTGCGCATCGGCACAGTAGGCGATCTTCCAGCCCGCGAGCAGCATGCGTGCCGCCACGCACATGTCCTCGCCGAAAACGACGTTGCCGGGAAAGCCGCCGACGGACATCAGCGCGGATCTGCGGTAGGCCGCGAACGAGTTGGACAGGAAGGCGGTCTTGATGCCCAGGGTGGGAATGTCGGCGGCCGTCCTGACTGCATCGGCGGCCGGGTAGTTGAACAGCCTGCCATGCGCGCCGATGGCGCCGCCGCCCGGGCGCGGCAATTGCCTGCCGCATACCGCGCCCACCGCCGGATCGTCGAAGGCCAACAGCAGGTTGGCAATGGAGCGCGGCGTGGCGAGCACGGCGTCCTGAGTGAGGAACACGATGAACTCCGCATCCGGCAACATGCCCACCGCCATCTGGCGCGTGCCGCCGTGGTTGAAGGAGCGCCGCGAGATGCAGCACACCCGCAGACCCGCCGCGACCGCGAGATCGACTGTCGCATCGTCCGAGCCGGAATCGATCACCAGCGCGCGCGGCTTGGCGAGCTGGGTTGCCCAGGCAGCCAGCCAGCCGGTCCACGCGGCACCCGCGTTCAGCGTGGGTACGCACAAGCCGACCTTATCCATGTTTATCGCCATGAGATTTGCTCCTGTTTGTCCGGGAATAGCCGCCACTTGGAATAATCGGTTTGCAGCAGCAGGGAGAGTTCGTCGAGTTCGTTGTGGTAAAGACGGACCAGATGATCGGGATAGACCCGCTGCGGCGTCGCCTGCTTTGCACCTTCAGCGTCCGGCCGGTAGACGATGCGGTTGATCAGGCGGCTGTGCTTCAGCCTGCCGAGCAGATTCGGGTAGCCCAATTTGCGGATCAGCAGCGCTGCCTGCTTCGCCATGCGCGCCAGCAGCTTGCTGCGGGGCCGGCGCGCCGTATTGATTTTCTTGTCCAGCACGTCGGGGACAAAATCCTCGTCCACCTGCAGGAAGCTGAATATCCTGCGCGCAAAGCGGCGCGGGTCCGCCTCCAGTTCGTCGAAGTCGAGCACCAGCACGGAAGCGCGGTCGAAGCACGCAAGTATCTGGCAAAGATTGGTGTGATACCGGCCTTCGTCAACGATGAACGGAAACTCTTTCAGTGCGGTCTCGAAGCTGCCCGAGCACAGCCCGACGCGCACCAGGTGCTGGTACGACGAATAGGCGCGCTCGAAAGGGTTACGCAGGCAGCAGATGAGCTTGATGTCGGGATCATAGGCATGGATGCGCCGGATCGCCTGCTCGCTTGAAAAATAGTCGTGGCTCAATTCCCCGCACGCGCACCCCTCCGGCGCATCGCTGAAGAAGCGCTCATACCAGGCAACGCCGCGCTCGAAATATTTGTCGAAAAAATAGATGTCCTTGCTGGCCGGCACGAACAACTGGGGATGCGGACGCAGCACCTCGAAGATCCAGGTTGAGGCGGTTTTGCTCGGGCCCAGAAAAATGAAATCGACCATGGTGATTCTCCTTGTCAGTGCACTATCCATCAACAGGCGTTGTCCCACTTTCGCGGGAAATTGGTAATCAGTTGGATACCTTCCTCCTCCGGTATGACAATACGTAGGGCGCGCGTACACGGCGGGTAGGGTGGGCACGCGTTTCGTGCCCACGCAGTGCGTAGGTTGGGCAGAGCGCAGCGTGCCCAACAAATGAAGGCATGCTTATTGGTGTTGGGCACGCTTCGCTTTGCCCAACCTACATCTGTGGCTGTGTTGCTTCGGTAGGGGCGAATTTATTCGCCCGCAATCTTTCGCACCTCACCCCACCCTCGGCAAATACGCCAGCAGCGTGACCCCGACTGCGATCAGGGTGAAGCCGAACTGCATTGCCCACTCCGGCCTCACGCCGGTTCCCCTTAAGCGCAACGCACCCGCCAGCAGCGCGTGCACCAGGTACGGCACCAGGTACAGGTAATAGCGGCCCGATTCGAACACATGCACGACACCGGTCAGGAAGAAGAACACCGTGAGTACGGACAGCAGGGCGATGAACGCCCTGTCGCCTTCTTCGCCGTAGCGGCCGGACAGGCAGTACGCGAGGAAGCGCACGGCTGCGAACAGCAGCAGCAGGTACAGCGGCAACATGGCGGCGAAGAATTCGGTTGCGCCCGGCATGAGGATGAAGCCCGCATAGAAGATGACCAGGCTGGCGGCGATGTTGTACGACTTGATATGCGTGTATTCGAGCGCCAGCGCGACGCCATCGCCAAGGCCGGGGAATATGCGATTCAGGTACGCGGCGTTGGTAAACAGGTGCGATGCGAGCCAGGCCGCCGCGATGATGGACGACGCGATGAACAGCAGCCAACCCAGGCGCTTGCCCCAGCCGGCCGGGGCGATTCTGTGCAGCAGCAGTGCGCCATAAAACTCGCGCAGCAGCACGAAGGCCGACAGCAGCAGGAAACCCCGGTCTTCGACGACCAACAGCGCCATGAGCAGTGCGAACCAGAAGGAGGCTGCCCTGCTGCGCAGGAAGAACGGTACCAGCGAGAACAGGGTGAACAGGATGTCGGTGGATATCTGCATGACGCCGTAGGCCACCGAGGGAAAGCACAACGACAGCAGGAACACGCGCACGTCGCTATCTGCGGACGGACTCTGCCTGCGCGCGCCGCTCAGGTACAGCACCATGCATGCGGCGAACACGCCGGCCAGCATGAGATTGGCGAACTTGGCGAAATAGTAGACGGCGGGCACGTCCGCGACGGTCCTGTAGCGCAGGTCGCCATTGATCATCTGGAAGCCGCTGCTTTGCTGCACGACGCCGCGCACGTCGCCCAGTTCGTTCAGGTCGAACAGCGCGTTGGCGACGGCCACAACCGAGTTGGCGAAATGCCCGTAGAGGAAGGCATAGCCGCCTTCGCTGGCACGCTGCAGCAGTTGCACGTTGCGGAATTCGTCCGGCCAGTTCAACGCCGGGAACAGGAATCCGTATATCGCCAGCACAAGACCCGCGCCCAGCAGATAGACGGGAGCCGATTGCAGGCGGCGCGCGTTGAGGGCCATAGCTATATCCTGCAACCGTACATGCGATTGAACAGGTAGAGCATGCCCGCGCGGCTCAGCACATTGATGACGACGAAAGCCAGCGCGGCACCGTAGGCCTGAAAGGAGTTGATCAGCATCAGGCTCAGTGGCAGCGCGACCAGCACGGTGAAGATGGTGTTGCTGCGCAGCAGGTCGTTGCGCTCGGCGAGGATCAACTGGGTTTCCATGACGACGAACAGCACGTTCGCCAGCATGCCCACCAGCATCAGCGTGGCGAGTCCGGCCGCAGAGGAGAAGCCCGGACCGAAATACGCAAACACATGCTCGAACGCCAGCTCTCCCGCCAGCAACAACAGCAGTCCGGCGTACAGCATGCGCGTCATCGACTGCTTGAGGAACGGCACGGGGGATTCGTTGCGATGCAGCAGGGCAGCCAGGCGCGGCGTCGCGACGCCTTTGAACACGGGGCTGAAGGCGCCGATGAGCATGGTCACGCGGAAGGCGGCGTTGTAGAGGCCGACATCGGCAGGCGTGGCGAGCATGCCCAGGAACAGCAACGGCGCCCAGACGATCAGCGTATTGGAGATCGCGACCCAGACGCCCTTGAGCGACTCCGCGAACAGTCTGCGGCAGCGCGCCAACATGCCCGCCCGCACGATGCTGCAACCGGCATAGCGGATCACCAACGCCACTGTCGCGGTGGCTGCGCCCACATTCGCCCACAGCAGCGCGTCGACTGCCTGCCGGTAGTCCGGTGCACCGGCCTGCATTTGCAACAGCAGCAGCACGAGCAGCGGCACGCTGCCGGCCTCGACGAACACCGACAGCGAGGTCTTGCCGATGCCTTTCAACAGTGAGGCGCCCGTCCACACCAGCGTGAACGGGACGAAGGAATACAGTGCGGTCTCATACAGCAGGAATGGGGACGCGCCCGAAAACAGCAGCGGCGCGGCGTAAGGCTGCGCGAGTTTGCCGGCCAGCACGACGACGCTCCCGCCCACCGCCAGGTACACCAGCACATCCCCCGAAAAAGTGCGCAAGGCGGCGCGATTGCCGGACTGCTCGAATCGGCTCGACTCGCGCAGCACCACACCGTCCAGCCCCAGACGCAGCAACTGGCTCAAGATCACCGACACCGCGAGCGTGAAGTAGAAATAGCCGGAAGCTTGCGCGCCGATGGCATGCCCCAGATAGATCACCAGTAGCAGCGTGAAGACGGAGCCGCCGGCTTTGGAGAGAATCGCGCGGATGAGCGATTTCATGCCGGATGATTCCTTGGCGACAGTTCCCGTGCAGGAGCCGGCTCCTACAGGGCGGGCGCTGCGTAATGGATATACCGGTCTCATATGTCTTTGCCCCGCAATCTCAATCGGACTCGTGCTGGCGCGTGCGCGCCAGCATTCTGAGTGTTTCCAGCATTCCCTCATCACCGCGACTGTCCTGCGCGCAGATCAAGTGCACGAACGGTTTCAGTTCCTCGTAATCGCGTTCCCACCATTTCGATGCCGCGATGGCCGCGCATACCGGTTCGGCAAAGCGCTTCCTGACCGGCCGCGCGGGCACGCCGGCCACGATCTGGAACGCTTCCACATCTTTGGTCACGACCGCACCGGCACCGATGACGGCACCGTCGCCCACGCTCACGCCGGGCATGACGATGGCATCGGCGCCTATCCACACATCGTTTCCGATAACCACGTCGCCCTTGTGCAACATGAAATCCGCGCGCGCCAGCGCGCGGTCGATCAAATAGAAGGGATAGGTCGAGATGGAATCGATTCCGTGAATCTGTCCGGACGACAATATCTTCACACCGCGCGCCACCGAACAGTAGCTGCCGATGCGGGTGGTCGAGCCTATGCCGCGTATGTCCGCATGACCGCTTACATAACTGTACTTGCCGATGCTCACGTTGCCTTTGAGCGTGGCGAGCGGGGAGATGCGGCGGCCCTGCGGCCGGCCGCGCAGCCTGATGCCGGTATACAGTTTGATCAGGAAATTTTTCATCGTTTCGCCACCTTCGCGGGCGCCGACCAGACCCGCACGTAGTCCACCTCGAATGTCGTGGGGAATCCTTCCGCACTGGCGGTGCGCTTCAGATCGCCGCGCAGCCCCATCGAGACGACGACATCCAGCGCCTGGTGCCAGTGGTGGTTGCGCCTGGACTGGATCTGAACGCCGTCGACATACCACCTGATTTCGTGTTCGTCCCACTCGCAGCCGTACACATGGAAATCGTCGCGCGGGTCCCACGGCGCCATCCAGCTGCGTTCTTCCTGTAGCGGCAATGCGCCCGCAAACCCGGGCTGCTCGAACACATGGGTGTTGGTGTCGACCACTTTCACATCCCGGTTGCGCTGGGTCAGTTCGACGAAGTCGATTTCGGTCCACTCGCCCGCGTCCTGGCGGTAAGCCCAGAAGGCCGGCCCGACGCCCGGATATTTCGATGCCGCCTTGATACGCGCTTCAAAATATCCGTAGCGGATGGGAGGCGCCTTGCTTTTGACGATGCCGGATTTGTAATACAGCGTCTGCCAGCCGCGCTTGTGCTCGATGTAATCCATACGCACATTCAGGCGGCCGTTGACCACCCATACATTCTCCGGCTCCCACGACCACATGCCCCAGTCTTTCACGTCGTTGTCCCACTTGGCCGTGTCGAGCTGCGCACCGTCGAATTCGTCGGAGAACTGCGGCAGCAACTGCCAGCCTGCTTTGCTGCTTTGCAGCGGCTGGAAATCCTCAGCGGATGCGGGTGCACAGCATGTTGCCAGCAGCACAAGAATCCAAGCAACAAACCGAACAGGATCAAATGTAGGGTGGGCACGTTTTTGGTGCCCACGCAGTCGGCGAAAGGGTTTCCGCGTGGGCACCAAAAACGTGCCCACCCTACTTAGGACTGCATTTCCTATTGGATTATTCGTATTCATATGGTCGCCTCCTCAAGGACACTGCACTTTTCCCTGACTTTGCAGAAAGCACATCACCTGTCCAACCGAATCGAGGAGCGACATTTCCGCAGTGTTGATGCAGAGCGCCGGATTTTCCGGCGCCTGGTAGGGCGAGGAGATGCCGGTGAATTCGCGGATCAGACCCTGCCGCGCTTTTTGGTAGAGCCCTTTGACGTCGCGCTGCTCGCACACTTCCAGCGGGCAGTGGCAATGGATTTCGACAAAGTCCGTTTCGCCGATCAGCTCGCGCACGCGTTCGCGCTCTTCGCGGAACGGCGAGATGAAGGCGGTGAGGACGATCATGCCCGCCTCGACAAACAGCCTGGAGACTTCGCCCACGCGGCGGATGTTTTCCCGGCGATCCGCTTCCGAGAAAGCGAGATCGCCGCACAGTCCGTGACGCACGTTATCGCCGTCCAGCACATAGGTGCGGCAACCGGATTCGTGCAACACCTCTTCTACAGCGTGGGCCAGCGTGGACTTGCCTGAACCGGACAGGCCTGTGAACCACAGTACGCAACTGCCGTGCCGGTTCTGCGCTTCGCGGTCGCCGCGCTGCACGATGGACGGTTGCCATACGATATTCGGGGAAATAATGTCGTTCATTGGAATGCTCCTTCGTATCTTCAACAAATTTTGGTTCGTTTTGTCCCGTCCATGTTTACGGCAATATTCATGTAGGTTGGGCAAAGCGAAGCGTGCCCAACAGGCATCGTTGTCAATGTTGGGCACGCTGCGCTTTGCCCAACCTACATTTGGTTCGTCCTATATCCGGCGCCTCGGGCGCAGCAGCGCGCCCAGCTCGTCCATGCGCGTGCGCTGCCCTGCGTTTTGCCGCATGTGCGCCAGCGCGACGCGCAGGAACGTCCCCATGACGGCAAGGATCAGCGTCATGGCGGTTGCCAGCACGATGATCAGCATCCGCCTCGGGCCGGACTCTTCGTCCAGCGCGACCGCAGGATCGACCACCTGGATCACCACCGAGTTGCGCGCCTCGTCCACCCTCGCGATCTCGTATTGCTTGGCGAGCATTTCGTACAGCGCTTGCTGGTATTTCATGTCGCGCAATTTGCGCAGGTATTCCAGCCCGGCTTCCGGCAGTTTGCCGGTGGACACCATGAGATCGCCGTTGCCGGTCGGTTTGTCATGTTCCAGTTTGCCGACCTGCGCCCGGAGTCCGGCCAGTTCCTGGCGCGCGCGGATCAGGTCCGGGTTGCCCGGCGTCGCGTACGACTGCATGGAGGCAATCTGCACTTCCTTGGCGGCCGCCTGCGCGCGGAGGGTGGCCACCGCTTCGATGATGGCTTTTCCCTGGTTGTCGAGGTCGATCACGCCGGTGTGCTCCTGCGTTTGCATCAGCGTAATTTCGGATTGCGCGAGCTTGTCGCGGGTCTGCTGCAATTGGCGTTCAATGAACAGGCGGCGTTGCGCGGCCTCGGTGATGGCGATGTGCCGGGTCAGCTTTTCCAGTTCTTCCACGTAGGCGTTGGCCACGTCCGCCGCGCGCTGCGCATCTTCATCGTCGAACATGATGCTGATGAGCCCGTCCTCGCGGCTGCTGATGGAAACCTGTTTTTGCAGTTCCTCGCGCGTCTCCACCAGGGTGGCAGTGCCGTACAGTTCCTGCAGCTTGAAACGCCGGATGACTGCATCCGTTACCGAGCGGCTTTTCAGCATGCCGATGTAGAGGTCACTGGGATTTTTCAGTCCGAGCACCGCCCCCACTCCGCCGCCTCCGGCCGACGATAGTTCCGACAGCGCGCTCATCGCCATCGAGTCCAGGCCGGAGCGGTCCTCCTGCGGCGGCAGGATCAATGCATTGGCGGTATAGACGGCGGGCAGCAGCAGGGCGACGGCGGCGCTCAGCACGGCGGCGGCGACGGTGATGCGCAGGATCGTTGTTTTTGCGCGCGCGACGACCAGCAGCAAATCGAGCAGGTCGATTTCGCCTTCTTGCGGCCCTGCGGCGGCCGAATCCGTTGTGCGCTTTTCATGCATGATTTTCACCTGTCCGTTTGTTCATTGGCCCGTGCATCCCGCGCTCTGTCACAACTGCAGCAGGCGGATGCTGCCCACGCCCAGTGCGAACTGGTAGAAGATCTGCGACCAATCCTTGAGTTCGCGCGTGAACGAGAACTTGTCCAGCAATTCCGGCACGACCACGGTGTCGCCCGGCATCAGTTCCCTGCCGAAGAAACTGTCGAACAGGGAATTCGAATTCCCAACACCGATGACCGAGCCGTCGGCCCTGACCAGATAGATGCGCGCATCGTCGGCCTCCCGCGTCGGGCCGCCCGCCTGGCTCAGATAGTCGGACACGCTCTTGCCGGGGCGGTACAGGAAAGCGTTCTCGTTGTAGACCATGCCCATCACGCTGACCGTGGAAGCTTTTGCGGGGACGATGAACTGGTCACCGTCTTCGAGCGCAATCTCGGGAATGTCTTCCAGGCGGGTGCTGCGCGGCTCCAGGTCAAGCACGATGCGCCCGCTGGCCTTGACCTCGCGCATGCGCTCCAGCAGCGCGCGCTGCCCGGCAGCCTGCGCTTTGGCCGCTTCCACATCCTCCTTGCTGAGCGCGGTCTGACTGCGTGCGGCCAGGTTGCGCTCAATGTCTTCTGCCATGCGGTCGGTCATCTCCTGCAATTTTCTTTGCTGGCTCGCGCGTACCGATTCGCGGTTCAGTTCCGAACCGAACAGGTAGGCATTCGGTGTCAGGCCGCCCACGCGCTCCACGAGTTGGCGCAGGGTCTCTCCGGGCTCGACTTTGTAGACTCCGGCCTGGTTGAGCTCGCCTTCCAGCCGGACGTAAATGCTGCGTTTGGCGACGGGAACCCGGATGTCGTCCTTGGAAAAGATGGTGATCACATCGCCCGGCAGCAGCGGGTTGTTTGCCTCGGCGTCGCCCGCGAGCGCCCGACCCAGATTGAAGGGAAGCAGCGCGGTAGTCAGCTCGTTCTTGCGCAGGCGTTCGATGAGGGCGTAATCCCAGTTGATTTCTGTTTCATTGCGCTTGATTTGCGCACGCAGCGTATTTTCGTTCCCGATTTCCCCACGGAAAATGTGGTTCTGCTTTTTCCAGTATTCGGGCGCGATCAGCGCGTCCATGTCGGGAATCAGGTCCTTTACCCGCATGCCTTCGCTCCAGGGATAACGCCCGGGATTGGCCACGTTGCCGCGCAGGGTGACGGCGTTGTCGAACTGGCCGCTGATGGGCTGCACCTGTACCAGGTCGCCGTCCTTGAGCAGGCGCAGTTGTCCCGCTTCGTCCAGCGCGAACTCTTCGACCCTGCGCATCCTGCGCTTGTCGATGCGCTCGACGCGCACTTTCTCGCCGCTCGCCGTGGTCGTCAGCCCGCCGGCGAGCGCGATCAGTTCGGCCAACGAGGCCGCTTCCCTGTTCAGTTCGTAGATCGCCGGATTGTTGACGCTGCCCGCGATGGCGACCAGTTCTCCCACCGGCGGGATATAGATGACGTCGCCCGGCTGCAGCGCGATGTCCTTTGATTTGTCGCCCTTGAGCAGGAAATCGTACAAGTCCAGTTCGCTCACCGCTTTGCCGTCGCGCTTGACCTGGATGCGGCGCAGCGATCCGCGAAATGAAGGCCCGCCCGAGGCGAACAGGGTGTTGACCAGCGTGCTCAGCGAACTCACGGTGTATGCGCCCGGACGCCGTGCCTGGCCGACGACGAACACCTGGATTGAACGCAGTTTGCCCAGCGATACGTTCAGGTCGAAATTGCGGTAGACGCGTCCAATGGCGTTTTTCATGTAGCCCTGCAGCGACTGGTAGCGAATGCCGGAAACATTGATGTTGCCCACCTTGGGCAGGTAGATTGCGCCGTTGCGGTCCACCGTGACCGACAGGTCGAAATCCACCTGGCCCCAGCCGCGCACCTGCAATTCGTCGCCCGGCCCGACCGGGTAATCGGCGGTGACGGGTACGTTGTCCAGCGGGGAAAACGTGTCGGGAACGTCCGCAAACAAGTCGTGGCCGAACAGCGGCAGTTGCTTGCCCAGCGAGGCCGAGACAAACATCTGGAATTCGCTCTGCTCCTCCGGCGGCGTGCCGCGATTCGGCATTTCAGTCTGCACGGACGCGGACGGCGGCACGGCGGCGGGCTGTTCCTGCGCGGGAGTCTGCACACCGGACATCGGCCGTTGCGGCAACGACTGCTGGCCGTCGGCCGATAAAGCATCCTTGCTGCAGCCGTAAGAAGACGGTGCATTGGCACAGGTGTCGCTGCCGCCAACGACCGGCACGTTCGCATCGGACACGGCCTGCGCACCCGCAGGCAAGTGCACTAACGTGAACGCCAATGCAAATGACAGCAGCAGTTTGCGGACTGCAGTTGTACCCATTACCGACAGATTGCCCATACACACTCCCTCAAGACTCTTAGTCTTATATATAGAAGACTATTGGTCTCATATAGTCTCGCGCCGCGAAGCCGGTGCAGGCGTTGCGCGCACCGGTTTCCCATTGCCCGAGCGAGTGTATCCGTACAACTTTAGGGGACCTATACGGTGGAATATGTATTGGCCGATAGCGGCACGATGTAGATTGGGTGCGGGTGTGCTGTATGGAAATGCGGTGGCGGAGGTGCGGTTGGAACGGTTGGGGAATTCCCTGCCGGGATTGGGGAATGAGTCAATCAAAAGTAGGGTGGGCACGTTTTATGTGCCCACGCGGTTGCGAATGTCGTTACAGCGTGGGCAGTGCGAACGGGTAATGGCGCAGCCATTGGGTACCCGTCGGCCTCCCCCTTGCGGGGACATAAAACGTGCCCACCCTACGTGTTATCCGGTTTGGTATGTAGCGGCGTAGCCCGGATAAAGCCGCAGGCGTAATCCGGGATGCAACGACTTACTCGAAGTCCCCCCATGCGCTTTTTTTGGATTCGCTCTTGGTATTGGATTCGAAGCGCTCGATCTCGCGCCGGTCGCGCTTGGTGGGCCTGCCTTTGAAGGTCGGTTGCGGCAGCGCCTTCAGATTGGCGGCAATCTCGGCGCGCCGCGCAATGCTCGCCTCGCTTTCACGGTAAAGTTTCTGCGCTTCCGGCGCGGGGCCGCGCCGGTTGGAGATGCCCAGCACCTCGATCTCGAAGTGGTATTGGCCGAGACGAATGACCAGATGGTCGCCTGCCCCGACGGCCTTGGCGGGCTTGAT
>JAUSBC010000107.1 GCA_030652215.1 Sideroxyarcus sp. | reverse complement strand
AACAGCGCGTAGGTTGGGCAAAGCGCAGCGTGCCCAACAAATGAGTGCATGCTTATTGATGTTGGGCACGCTGCGCTTTGCCCAACCTACGACCGACCACCTTCCTTCGCCGATCAGCCGGACCACTCCTACCTTTTCCGCACGCTGCGTGCGCCAGCGAACAGTCCCCCACCGCAAGAACGGCAAGAATGCCTGCATCAACGGCATCCACTGCAAAGGGCAGGGACGCGACAAACCAAACCAGGGTGGAAAACAATCATGAAAACCGGCATCGATCTCATCAAGAATCTGTACACCCAAGTCATACGCCACAATCTTACCCAGCCCGAAGAGATAGATCAGATTCTGATGAAAATGGCTGCTGACGATCTGGTGAAAAACACACCGGTTGAAAACGGATTGAAACTGATTCACACCGCCCGCAATGTCGAACACGGCAGCTTCCCGACTCTGGCAGGTTTTTCGTACGGAGTGGCACATCGCAAATCCGCCCAACGCTTGCCGGATCACTACCTGTTCTTCGCATCCAAAGCTTATTAAATACCTTCGAATTCAACCAGCCGTGCAGTTGGCGCCGTACACAAGGGATATCACCATGAAGCTCACCGAAATTCGCGCCATTGCCAAACAGCACCGGATCACTCTCGGCAAACTTTCCAAATCCGAACTGATCAAGCTGATTCAGGCCTGCGAGGGCAACTTCGACTGCTATGCAACCGCCTTCGCCGGCAAATGCGACCAGGGTGACTGCGGCTGGCGTGGCGACTGTTTCGACGCTTCCCGCATCGGCGAGCCGTCGGGGAACTGAACAGGTCTCATCCGGCAGGGCGAAGCCCGAACGGCAACCACTCCGCAATCGGTCCAATGGGCAATCCGGAATGAAGACGACCAAGATCAAGACAGCTGATGTCGCCCCGGCGGGGACCCTGACACAGCCCCCCGAGTTCTGGCGCAACATCTTCGACGCCGTCGACGATCCGGTATTTCTGCACGATCTGCAATTCCGCATTTTGCTCGCCAACCTTGCCTATTGCCGCGAGGCCGGCATGAGCGAAGCAGAGGCGCAGGGCAAACCCTATTGGGAAGTCTTTCCGCCCGGCAGCGCCCCCTCGCCCGGATGCCTCGCGGCGATGCAGGACAGCCGCTTTGCCAACAGTCAGGAAGAGATAGCGACCGGCGGGAAGACATTCCTCTCCAAAGGTTACAAGGTCCTCGACGGACAGGGAGGTATCCTCTACGCCCTGCATGCACTCAAGGACATCACCGCCCAGAAAGGGAGTGAAACGGCACTGGCGGAAAGCGAAGAGCGCCTGCGCCACGCCATCGACAGCGCGCGCGATGCCATCATCTCCATCGACGGGGCAAGCGGCGCAATCACCGCATGGAACCCGGCGGCCGCCGCCATGTTCGGCTACAGCAAGGAGGAAGCGCTGGGGCGGGTGTTGCACGATCTGTTGTCGCCGCAGCGAATGCGTTCGGTGGCGCAACAGGCCATGACGAACTTCGCTGCCGGGGGAAACGGCGCAATGCTGGGCAGGACCATCGAACTGCCCGCCCTGCACCGGGACGGCAGCGAATTCCCCATCGAACTCTCGCTCTCCTCCATGCATATCCGGGGCAAATGGCAGGCTACCGGCATCGTCCGCGACATCACCGAGCGCATCAGGGGACAGGCTTCCGAGAAGCGCTACCGCCGCCTGTTCGAAACGGCCAAGGACGGCATTTTGATCCTGGATGCGGAGACGGGAATGATCGTGGATGCGAATCCGTTCATCACACATTTGCTCGGTTACACGCTGGAAGAATGCCTCGGCAAATACATCTGGGATTTGCGCTCGCTGAAAAACGTCGCGGCCAGCAAGGAAAAATTCCTGGAATTGCAGCAGCAGGAATATGTGCGCTATGAAGATATTCCGCTGGAAACTTCGGAAGGAGAATCCCGCCATGTGGAATTCATCAGCAACGTGTATCTGGTGGACAACGCCAAAGTCATCCAGTGCAACATCCGCGACATCACGCGGCGCTGGCAAGCCGAGGAAAAGAACAGCCGCCTGAGCCAGATGTACCGCACCATCAGCCGCTGCAACGAAGTGCTGGTACGCGCCACGGATGAGCTTGAGCTGGCACATGCGATGTGCCGCGTGCTCACCGAGGAAGGCCGCTTCCGCATGGCCTGGGTGGGCTATATCGAACCGGATGCGGGCAAACCCATCCGTATCGTCGCCACGGAAGGCGTCGATGAACAGCATCTGAACGATCTGGAGTTGTGTTGTACCGGACGGGAACATCCCGACGGCATCGCCGGCGATGCCGTCAAGTGCGGACAGCCCGTTGTCTGTCACGACATTCGCAACGATATCCGCTGCAACTCGGTGCTGGAACAGGGCGTGCAACTGGGCTACCTGTCCATCGCCGCCATCCCGATCAAGCTCCCCCGGCATGATTTGGGCGTGCTGGTTGTTTACGGCGCACAGGCCAACGAGTTCAGCACCGAGATCATCAACCTGCTGAACGAGCTCACCGGCGACCTCGCCTTCGGCATCGACAACCTGCGCTCCAAGGCAGACCGCGCTGCGATTCTTGAAAAGCTGGAACATATCGCCCACTACGATGCGCTCACCGCACTGCCCAACCGCGTGCTGCTGGCCGACCGCCTGCAGCAGGCCATGGCACAAACCAACAGGCGCAGGGATCTGCTGGCGGTGGCCTATCTCGACCTGGACGGTTTCAAGGCCGTCAACGACAACCACGGACATGATGCCGGCGACCAGTTGCTGATGGCCATGGCCGTGCGCATGAAAGACACCCTGCGCGAAGGCGACACGCTCGCCCGCCTGGGCGGCGACGAATTCATCGTCGTGCTCACCGGTCTGGACAATATCGAAGCCTGTATTCCGATGCTGGAGCGCCTGCTCGTCGCGGCTGCGCAGCCGGTGCAGGTCAGCGACATCCTGCTGCAGGTCTCGGCAAGCCTCGGCGTCACCTTTTATCCGCAGGGAGAAGAAGTCAATCCGGACCAGTTGCTGCGCCAGGCCGACCAGGCGATGTATCAAGCCAAACTGTCCGGCAAGAACCGTTACCACCTCTTCGATGACGCGCAGGATCGCAATGTGCGCGGCCATCACGAAAATCTGGAGCGCATCCGGCTCGCGCTGATCAATAACGAATTCGTGCTGCACTACCAGCCCAAGGTCAATATGCGCAGCGGCGAACTGGTCGGCGCCGAAGCGCTGATCCGCTGGCAACATCCTGAGCGCGGCCTGCTGCCGCCGGCCTTGTTCCTGCCTCTGATCGAGAATCACCTGTTGTCGGTCGAACTGGGCGAGTGGGTGATCGAGAATGCGCTGAGCCAGATCGACCTGTGGCATGCCGCCGGCTCCCGCATCCCGGTCAGCGTCAATGTCGGCGCACGCCAGATGCAACAGCCGGACTTCGTGGAGCGCCTGAGCCTGAAACTCGCCGCGCATCCGGGCGTCAAACCGGGCGATCTCGAAATGGAGGTGCTGGAAACCAGCGCGCTGGAGGATTTGGCAAAGTCATCCCGGGTCATTGAAGGTTGCGGCGAACTGGGAGTTCAATTTGCGCTGGATGATTTCGGCACGGGGTATTCCTCGCTGACTTATCTGAAACGCCTGCCGTTCACACTGCTCAAGATCGACCAGAGTTTCGTGCGCGACATGCTGGACGACCCGGACGACCTGGCCATCCTGGAAGCAGTGCTCGGTCTGGCCGTTGCCTTCCGCCGCCAGGTCATCGCCGAAGGCGTGGAGACCCTGAAACAGGGGGAGATGCTGCTGCAACTCGGTTGCGAACTGGCACAGGGTTACGGTATCGCCCATCCCATGGCCGCCGCCGAATTGCCCGAGTGGGCGGCCGCCTGGCGCACCCATCCTGCCTGGAGCAACATGCCGTCCTTCCGCCGCGACGATCTGTCGCTGCTGTTTGCCAGCGTCGAGCATCAGGTGTGGATCAAGTCCGTACGGGACTACATCGTGGGCGAAAGCAGAATAGTGCCCGTACTGGATCACCACCAATGCCGCTTCGGCGCCTGGCTGGATGCCGGCGGTCTGATTCGCCACGGTGAGCAACTGGTCTATCAGGACATCGAACCTGTACATCAGCGTGTGCATGACATGGCAACAGCGCTGTGCGAACTCAAGACTCGCGGTCGCAATGCCGAGGCGCTGGCAGGACTGGATGAGCTCACTGTTCAACAGGATGCTTTGCAAGTTCGCATCAATGCGCTGGTGCAGGAAAACCGGCATTGGGCGGACAAACCCTGGAGTCACGGGGATAACACGTTCGCGTTGCACGATGTGGTGTAGACGAAACTGCTTCAAAGTTGCTGCGAGATCAAACGTAGGTTGGGCAAAGCGCAGCGTGCCCAACACCAATAAGCATGCATTCATCTGTTGGGCACGCTGCGCTTCCCCCGCAAGGAGGAGGCCGATGGGGCCCAACGGCTACGCCGTTACCCATTCGCACTGCCCAACCTACGGGAGCAACATGGCCGGATCAATCGCTACTGCTTCCCCGGCGCCGCCGGCTTCTGCTCTTCCGTTATCTTGATGTTCTCGTATTCCGCGATCACCTGCGCGCCCAGCAACAGCAGCGTTGCACCCACTTCGAAGCTCAGCATCACGACAATGGCGGTGGTGAGCGAACCGTAGACCACGCTCACTTGCGACATCGAGCCGTAATACCAGCTCAGCACATGGCGCAGCAATTCCCACAGCAGCCCCGCCGTGGCGCCGCCGATCAGGGCGTGTCGTGCGGTCAACCCGCCCACCGGCATGAAATAGTAGATCGCGGAAATGAGCAGGATTTCGGCGATGATTCCGGCGATCCCCAGCAGCAGGCGCGAAAAACCGCCCAGCGACCAACTGTGCCCGAACAGCACAATATTCTCGCCGCCCATCGCCAGCAGATAGACCATGATGAAGGTGCCCACGAACAACGCCGCGCCGAGAAAAAAGTTATAGGCGAAAGGCAGCAGCAGTGAAACGATCAGGGGTCGCTGTGTTTTCTGCAGGCGGTGAAAAAATATCACCGTGATCGCGCTCTCCAGCACCCTGAAACCGAGCGAACTGAAAAACAGCATCGTGACGAACAGCATCCAGCCTATCGCCTGGCTTTGGCCGAGCAGCGCCTTCAATTCCGCCAGCACCGCACTGCTTACGCCCGGCACCGCATATTCCAGCGCCCGGCCTATCGTCTCCAGCAACACGGCCTGGTCGATCACATACGACAGCACGATCACCATCAGGATGAGCAGCGGCACGATGGACAGCAGCGCGTAATAGGCCACCGCGCCGGCAAGCAGCAAACCCTGGTTGGCCTGAAATGCCTTCAGCACCTGCAGCGTGAAGGCAACAGGGTTCCTGATGATATGCGCGGTGCGCGGGTCGATGAGTTTCATGGTGGGTCAGTTTAGCGGATTCCGGGACGGGATACCGGCACTCCGACTCCACACTTCACATGCGGACAATAGTAGGTTGGGCAGCCTGCGTAGGTTGGGCAAAGCGCAGCGTGCGCAACAAATGAAGGCATGTTTATGGATGTTGGGCACGCTGCGCTTTGCCCAACCTACGATTGCTGCCCAACCTACGATTGCTGCCAGCTTCAAACTTCACCCGGCCGGCTCCCTATGTTCGCTGACGCACGGTCAACAAACTGCCCTGACGCTACGCTCTATCGACATACATCTGGTGCAGTACACAATGGAAACCACCGCCGACACCATCCTGATCGCTTCGGACAGTCCAGGCGATGCTGCACTGGTAAAGAGTCTGCTGCACGCGGAATTCAATCACGTCTACATTTCCACCGGGGCCAACAAGGGGCCGGGAGACTTTGTGCGTTTCCGGCCCGATGTGCTGGTTCTGGCTTTCGACACGCTCGAAAAATCGGAGCGTTATTTTCTGGAACTGAATCGCATGTGCGAGGAAGTCCCGCAGCGGCCGTTGCGCACGGTGATTCTGTGCAACCGGCATGAAATCGCACAGGTCTATGCGTTGTGCAAGAAAGGCTATTTCGACGACTACATCCTGTTCTGGCCGATGACCGATGACGCATCGCGGCTGGCCATGTCCATCCACCATGCTTTGCACAATCTGGCGGCCCTCAAAACAAAGGGCCCCTCGGTGTCCGAATTTGCCGCCCACGCACGCCATCTGGCCGAGCTGGGAACCAAACTGGATCGGCAAATCGTGCAGGGTGGACTGCATATCGAGGTTGCAAGCCAGGCACTGGCGCGGGCATCGCAGGAAGTCGACACGGCTTTGGACCGGTTTTCCAGACGCCTTGTCGCGGGATCAACGCCCGATTCGACTGTGCTTGAGGGGGCCGACGGGATACAGCGGGAAATCAGCCGCGTGCAGCACGAAGAAGTCCAGCCGCAATTCAGGGCCGCCATCGAAACCACCATGCCCCTGAAGCAGTGGGCGCAGGACCTGAAGCAGGATTGCGCGCCGCTTCTGAAGTCGGCCCTCGCCCTGCATGCCTTGGCCGAACGTGTGCAGCCTACCGTGCTCGTGGTGGATGACGACGAAGTGCAACGCGTCATCATCGACAATCTGCTCACGGCACACGACTACAACCTCCTGTTCGCGCGCGACGGCATGGAAGCCCTGAATGTGCTGCGCGACAAGCGGCCGGACCTGATACTCATGGATATGCTGATGCCCAACATGAACGGCCTGGAGACCACGCGGCGCCTGAGGGCGATTCCCGATTTGGCCCGGACCCCCGTCATCATGATCACGGGCAAGAGCGGGGAAGAGGTTGTAGTCGACTGCAGAAAGGCCGGCGCGGTCGATTTCGTGGTGAAACCGTTCGACCCTGCCGTCCTTGTCGACAAGATCAACCGCGCGTTGAAGGCAGCACTGTTGCCGTAACGCGCACCGTAAGTGCCCGACATCTCTGCTTCGACAATTGTTGGGCACGCTGCGCTTTGCCCAACCTACGAATGTGGTCGCATCCCCACTCGCCATATGAACAATCATGACCCGCCGTAGGTTGGGCAAAGGCGTAGCCGTGCCCAACATGTTTGTTTCGAAAAATGTTGGGCACGCTGCGCTTCCCCCGCAAGGAGGCGGCCGATGGGACCCAACGGCTACGCCGTTACCCATTCGCACTGCCCAACCTACGATTGATCTCTCTTTCCTTCCCTATGTTCGATGACGCACGGTGAACCCCGGGGCGAATCACTACGATCACACAATATCCGTGGTGCTATGCCGCCCTCGCCTCCGCACGCCCACTCCACCTAATAACGATGTGGAAAGCTGGTTACCTTGAAAATGACACATAAGATATATGCCTCGCTGGCAACAGCCGCCCTGCTGGTTGTGCTGGGGGCAGTCGCCCTGTTCTGGTCGTTCGGACAAATCGATGCAGCCGCCGACGGGCGCAGGCACAGCCGCACGCTGATCGTCGGCGCAACCGAGCTGATGTCCGAATTGAAAGATGCCGAGACCGGCCAGCGCGGCTATGTATTGACCGGCGACGACGACTTTCTGCAACCTTACCTTGCCGTGCAGGCCGGGCTCGCAACGCATCTGCTTGAATTACGCGGCCGCACCCGGCTCGAAGCCGCGCAGCAACACCTCGATGCAGTGGCGCCGCTGATGAAGGTCAAACTCGCGGAGCTGGCGCAGGGCATCGAGCTGCGCCGCAACAACAGAACTGCCGACGCTGTGACCATGATTCGGACCGGACACGGCAAGCACACGATGGATGGCCTGCGCGACGAAATCGGCGGCTTCATCCGGATCGAAGAAGCCAATCTGGCGCTGCATGAAGACGAATTCGAGACGAACATGCGGAACATGTTCATCCTGATCGTGGGTGCCAGCCTGGTCATGCTGCTGTCGGCGCTCAGCTTCGCCTACTTCATCTATCGGGAAACGCAGCAGCGCCTGCAAAATCTGGTTCATCTCGAAACGCGACATTTGCTCGAAAGCCAGAAGCTGCTGAATTCGCAACTGCAGCAGGCCAACAACACCCTGCAAGTCAGCGAGGAAAAGCTCGCGGTGACACTCTATTCCATCGGCGATGCGGTGATGGTCACGGATGACGCGGGCCGGGTGACGCTATTGAATACGCTGGCCGAACAGCTTACCGGCTGGACGCAGGCAAAAGCCACCGGTCGCCCGGTGGACGAGGTATTCCGCATCATCAATCAGGAGACGCGGCTGCCCGCCACGATTCCGGTCATGGAAACACTGGCGAAGGGCACGATACAGGGACTGGCCAACCACACCGTCCTGATTGCGCTCGACGGCAGCGAATCCGCCATTGCCGACAGTTGCGCACCAATACGCGACCGCGACGGCCGGGTGGTGGGGGCCGTGCTGGTGTTCCGCGATGTCACCCGGGAATATGCGGTGCAACAGAGTTTGCGCGACAACACCGCGTTGACCCAGGCGATACTCAACACCGTTCCGGACGGCCTGATCACCATCGACGAGCACGGCATGATCGAAACCGTGAACCCCTCCGCAGAGCGCATTTTCGGCTACGGTGCGGCCGAACTGCCCGGGAAGAATCTCGACATGCTGATGCCGGAACCCTACCACAGCGAACACGGCGGCTATCTTCAGCATTACCTGGACAGCGGCGAGGCACGCATCATCGGCAGCGGCCGCGAACTCGCGGGACGGCGCAAAGACGGCAGCAGCTTCCCGATGGATCTGGCCGTGAACGAGATGTGGCTGGGCGGCCGCCGCCACTTCGTCGGCATCGTGCGCGACATCAGCCTGCGCAAGCAGGCGGACGAGGAACTGATCAAGGCGGGTGCCTTGCAGAACGCGATTTTCAACAGCGCCAATTTCTCCAGCATCGCCACCGATGCCAAGGGCGTAATCCAGATCTTCAACGTGGGCGCGGAGCGCATGCTCGGCTATGCGGCCGCCGACGTGAAGGACAAGATCACCCCCGCCGACATTTCCGACCCGCAGGAAATCATCGCGCGCGCCGAAACGCTGAGCGCCGAACTGGGCACAGCCATCACCCCGGGCTTCGAGGCGCTGGTATTCAAGGCTTCGCGCGGCATCGAGGATATCTATGAGCTGACCTATATCCGCAAGGACGGCAGCCGCCTGCCCGCCGTGGTGTCGGTGACCGCGCTGCGCGATGCGCAGAACGAGATCATCGGCTATCTGCTGATCGGCACCGACAATACCGCGCGCAAGCAGGTCGAAGCCGAGCAGGCCAAACTCGACCAGCGCCTGCGCGACCAGCAGTTCTATACACGCTCCCTGTTCGAATCCAACATCGACGCGAGCATGACCACCGACCCGTTCGGCATCATCACCGACGTCAACAAGCAAATGGAAACGCTCACCGGCAGCTCGCGCGACGAGCTGATCGGGGCGCCGTTCAAGAATTACTTCACCGACCCGGAACGGGCCGAAGCGGGCGTCAAGCTGGTGCTGAGCGAAAAGAAAGTCACCGACTACGAGTTGACCGCACGTTCCCGAGAAGGCAGGGAAACGGTGGTGTCCTACAACGCAACCACGTTCTACGACCGCAACCGCAAACTGCAGGGCGTGTTCGCCGCCGCGCGCGACATCACCGAACGCAAGGTGCTGGACCGCGTGCTGCAGGAAAAGAACATCGAACTGGAAAGCGCCAAATCCATGGCGGAACGAGCCAATCTCGCCAAGTCCGATTTCCTGTCCAACATGAGCCACGAGATACGCACGCCGATGAATGCCATCATCGGCATGTCCTATCTGGCGCTGAAAACCGAAATGACGCCGCGCCAGCGCGACCACATCAAGAAGATCAAGGGCGCCGGCCAGCATCTGCTCAGCATCATCAACGACATTCTCGACCTGTCCAAGATCGAGGCCGGCAAGCTGACCGTCGAGGCCACCGAGTTCGAACTGGAGAAGGTGCTCGACAACGTGTCCAACCTGATCGCCGAAAAGACCACCGCCAAGGGACTGGAACTGGTGTTCGACGTGGACAAGAATGTGCCGCCCATCCTGATCGGCGACCCGCTGCGGCTGGGACAAATTCTGATCAATTACGCCAACAATGCCGTCAAGTTCACCGAGCGCGGCGAAATCGACATCGTCATCCGCATCCGGGAACAGTCCGACAAGGAAGTGCTGCTGTATTGCGGCGTGCGCGACACGGGCATCGGGCTGTCGCAGGAACAGATGGGGCGCTTGTTCCAGAGCTTCGCGCAGGCCGACACGTCGACCACGCGCAAGTTCGGCGGCACGGGGCTCGGTCTGGTCATTTCGAAACGGCTGGCCGAACTGATGGGCGGCGAAGTGGGTGTGGAAAGCGAACCCGGCAAGGGCAGCACTTTCTGGTTCACGGCTCGCGTCGGCAAGGGCGTCGGCCAGACGCGCAAGCTGGCGCTGTCGGGCGACCTGCAGGGCAAACGTGTGCTGGTGGTGGACGACAACGAAAATGCGCGCATGGTGCTGGGCAACATGCTCGGCGCCATGAGCTTCAAGGTCGACCAGGTCGATTCCGGCAATGCGGCCATCAGTGCCGTGGACAGTGCCGAGGCGCAGGGCATGCCCTACGATATCGTGTTCCTGGATTGGCAAATGCCCGATATGGACGGTATCGAGACGGCCCGGCAATTGCATGATCTTCCGCTTGGCCGCATGCCGCACATGGCCATGGTAACCGCCTACGGCCGGGAAGAAGTCATCAGGGGCGCCGAGGATGCAGGCATCGAGGATGTGCTGATCAAGCCCGTCAGCGCCTCGGTGCTGTTTGAAAGCGTGGTGCGCATACTGGGCGACAGCCCGGATGACCTGCGCGTCGCCGGAGATGCGCCCACCGATACCGTCGAACAGCTTTCCACCATCAAAGGTGCGCGCGTCCTGCTGGTGGAAGACAACGAGCTCAATCAGGAAGTGGCTACCGAGCTGCTGCGCGATGTCGGCTTCGTCGTCGAACTGGCGGAAAACGGGCAGATCGCGCTGGACAAGATCAGGTCGGCGCAATACGACATCGTGCTGATGGACATGCAAATGCCGGTGATGGACGGAGTGACGGCGACACAGGAGATACGCAGGGACGCGCGTTTCAACACGCTGCCCGTGGTGGCGATGACTGCCAACGCCATGCAGGGCGACCGCGAGCGCTGCATGGCGGCGGGCATGAACGATCATGTGGCCAAGCCGATCGAACCCGAGGACCTGTGGAAAGCGCTGTTGAAATGGATCAAGCCGCGCCACGAAATCGCGGCAGGCAGCGCAAAGCCGCAGGCGGATCCGGAGCAGGATCTGCCGACCGGCATTGCGGGACTGGATATCGCCAACGGCCTGCGCCGGGTGCTCGGCAAGAAGCCGCTTTACCTGTGGATGCTGCGCAAGTTCGTGGCGGGGCAGAAAACCGCAACCGCCGAAATCATCAGGGCACTCGACGAAGACGACCAGGCCACCGCCGAACGGATAGTCCACACGCTCAAGGGCGTCGCGGGCAACATCGGCGCCACCGGGCTGCAGCAACTCGCGGAAAATCTCGAGGGCGCAATCAGGGAGCATCAGCCGCGCAATGCCGTCAATGCGCAACTCCGAGAACTGGACATTCCTTTGTCCGCGCTCATCGCCCAACTGGAACAGAAGGTGTCTGAGGAAAAACGCAACAATCCCTCGCCAGTCGACAGGCAATTACTTAAAACAGTCTGTGCGCAACTGGAAACCCTGCTGGAGAGCGACGACTCGGAAGCCTGCAACCTGCTGGAGATCCATGCGGATCTGCTGAATGCGGCCTTTCCCGACCATTATCCAAAACTCGACGAAAACATACGTTCGCTCAACTTTGAAACGGCACTCGCGACATTGAGGACGGCAACCGGATCGCAGGCGGCCGATCTGGCGCAGGCCGAGGCACCATGACCAACACAAAGCAAAATCCGGTGCTCGACCGGCAGACCGCATTCCTCGTCGTGGATGACTTCGAACCGATGCGCAAGGTCACTGCCAGCCAGTTGCGCTCGCTGGGCGCCAACAACATCCAGACCGCCAACAACGGTGCCGAGGCCTTGCGCATGCTGCAGAGCAAACGGGTGGACATCGTGCTTTCGGACTGGAACATGCCGGTCATGACGGGACTCGAACTGCTCAAGGCGGTGCGTGCGGACAAGAAGCTGGAGCATCTGCCGTTCATCATGATTACCGCCGAGGCGGAACGCTACCGCATCGAGGAGGCCATCGCCTGCGGCGTGGACGACCTGCTGGTCAAGCCCTATACCGGCATCTGCCTCGCCGAACGCGTGGAAAAAGCGCTCGCCCGGCAAACACCGTTGTCCCGCTCCGCCGCCCCCGCCCGCGCGGCATTGAAAATACTGCACGCGCCCCCTGACGATCAGTTGCAACCCGGGCAATCGGCCGACCCCGCGTTTCCGGCGGAGCCGCCGCGCCCGACCATACTGGTTGTCGATGACACCGCAGACAACCTGCTGCTGCTTTCGCATCTGTTCAACGACGCATACCGGGTGCGTATCGCGCATACCGGCGAGAAGGCGCTGCATATCTGCCAATCGGACGATCCGCCCGATCTGGTGCTGCTCGACATCATGATGCCCGGCATGGACGGCTTCGAGGTGGCGCGGCGCATGCGCGAACATCCCGCGTCCGAATCCATCCCCGTGATCTTTGTCACCGCCATGACCGGCGAAAACGAACGCCACAGGGGCATGGAACTGGGTGCGGTGGACTTCGTCACCAAACCCGTCGACCCGGATTCGCTCAAACTGCGGGTGCGCAATTTCATGCGCTATGTCGAACTGCACAAGCAGTTGCAGGCCAACTACGACAACATGCTGGAACTGGCGCGCCTGCGTGAACAGGTCGAGAACATCACGCGCCACGACATGAAAGGCCCGCTGGCCGGCGTAATCGGGCTGGTGCAGACCATGGCCTACGACAACACCCTGAACAGCGAGCAAATCAACCAGTTGCGCATGGTCGAAGACACCGCGCTGCAGGTGCTCGACATGATCAACCTGTCCTCCGAGTTGTTCAAGATCGAAACCGGACGCTTCTCGCTGGAGGCGCGCCCGGTCAAGATCGGCGACATCCTGAAGCGCATCGTCGAAATCGCGCAGACCACTTTCGCGGAGAAACATCTCATTATCGCCTTCGATGCCGAGGTGCCTGCCGGTGCGCCGATGCCGCAGGCAATGGGGGACGCCACGTTCTGCTATTCCGTGTTCCAGAATCTGGTCAAAAACGCGTGCGAAGCGGCTCCCGAAAACAGCCTGGTGTCGGTCACCCTGCAAGCCACGAATCCGCTCGCCATTTCGATTCAGAACACGGGCGCCGTTCCGGCCGAGATACGCGAACGCTTTTTCGGCAAGTTCGTCACTCACGGCAAGCCAGGCGGAACCGGCTTGGGCGCATATTCGGCCAAACTGCTCACCGAAGCGCAGAACGGCTCGATTGCGCTGGAGGTATCCGATCCGGGGAACAGCACCACGATCACAGTGACGTTGCCGCTCAACAACGCGGGGCGTTGAACCCGGATCGTCATCGCCAATCATCGTAGGTTGGGCAAAGCGTAGCGTGCCCAACATCAATAAGCATGCACTCATTTGTTGGGCACGCTGCGCTTTGCCCAACCTACGCGCTGCAATTACTGCGTGGGCGGAGCGAACGGGTAACGGCGCAGTTTGCGGAAGACGTTTCAGCGTGGGCACATGAAACGTGCCCCCCCTACATTGCTGCCCAACCTACGGCGGCTGAATCCACATGCCGAATCAATCGTAGGTTGGGCAAAGCAAAGCGTGCCCAACACCAATAAGCATGACCTCATTTGTTGGGCACGCTGCGCTTCCCCCGCAAGGGGGAGGCCGTTGGGTATCCGTCGGCTTCCCCCGCGTGGGCACCAAAACGTGCCCACCCTACATTGCATTTTCAAAACCGCATGAATGCATAACGCCTATGTGCGCAGTCGCACGGTGTGGCGCGGGCGGGAACTCTATGATCCGTCATGACTGACCAATATTGCCCAAGTACCCACACGCGTTTTAGCAAAGGCCTGCCATGCAAAAAGAATTCAGCGAATCCAACGGCCTCAGCGCGGAAGTGATCACCGAGGTACGGCGTCAGGAAGCCTGGCTCAACACTCAGGAATCCCTGCTCAAGACGGGCGCGCTGCAAAACGCCATCCTGAATAGCGCGAACTTTTCGAGCATCGCCACCGACGAGAAAGGCGTAATCCAGATTTTCAACGTGGGTGCGGAACGGATGCTGGGCTACACCGCAGCCGACGTAATGAACAAGATTACCCCCGCCGACATTTCAGACCCGCATGAAGTCATCGCGCGCGCCGCAGCGCTGAGCGCCGAGCTTGGCACCCCCATCACTCCCGGCTTCGAGGCGCTGGTATTCAAGGCCTCGCGCGGCATCGAGGATATTTACGAGCTGACCTATATCCGCAAAGACGGCAGCCGCTTTCCGGCCGTGGTGTCGGTGACCGCGCTGCGCGACGCACAGAACGAGATCATTGGCTACCTGCTGATCGGCACCGACAACACCGCGCGCAAGCAGGCCGAGGCGGCGCTGCTCAAGGCGGGTGCGCTGCAGAGCGCAATTTTCAACAGCGCCAACTTCTCCAGCATCGCCACCGACGCCAAGGGCGTGATCCAGATTTTCAACGTGGGCGCGGAGCGCATGCTGGGCTACACCGCAGCCGATGTGATGAACAAGATCACACCGGCCGATATCTCCGACCCGCAGGAAGTCATCGCTCGCGCCGGCGAACTGAGTTCCGAGCTGGGTACGTCCATCACCCCCGGCTTCGAGGCGCTGGTGTTCAAGGCTTCGCGCGGCATCGAGGATATTTACGAGCTGACCTATATCCGCAAAGACGGCAGCCGCTTCCCGGCCGTGGTGTCGGTGACCGCGCTGCGCGATGCGCAGAACGAGATCATCGGCTACCTGCTGATCGGCACCGACAACACCGCGCGCAAACAGGCGGAGGAAGCGCTGCTCAAGGCGGGTGCGCTGCAGAGGGCGATTTTCAACAGCGCAAACTTCTCCAGCAT
>JAUSBC010000099.1 GCA_030652215.1 Sideroxyarcus sp. | reverse complement strand
TCGTCGGTGGTGCTCACTTCAACGTTGGTACCGGTGGAAGATTCGGCGGCGATGTGCGCTGCCGCTTCCAGATAGCCGACGCCGGCTGCCGGGGTCATGGTGTAAGCAACCAGAATATGGCCGCCGTTCTTGATCAGGTCTTCTTCTTTAAGGCTCAGATCCGAGTAACGATTCGATTGATCCATCTATGTTCTCCTCTTTGTTTGAATGACTACGGAGCGAACTATACGCGAGCGAACTATAAACTACAGTCAAATATTTTTATATGAACCATAAGCGATAACTATGGTATAAATCCTCCATGTTGCCTATATCTCTGCGCCAACTGCAAGTCTTCGAAAGCGTGGCCCGCCATCTTAACCATTCGCGCGCTGCGGCGGAACTGTTCCTGTCGCAGCCGGCCGTGTCGATGCAGATCAAGCAGGCCGAATCTGCAGTCGGTTTGCCGCTGTTCGAACAGACCGGCAAGAAGCTGCATCTCACTGCGGCCGGCAGCGAATTGCTGCACTATGCGCGTTCGATGTTGCAATTGATGCAGGAAATGGAATCGGTGTTCGACGAGATGAAAGGCCTGGAACGCGGCCACCTCAACATCTCCGTTGTAAGTACCGCCAACTACTTCATGCCGCAACTGCTGGCCAAGTTCATCCAGGCACACCCCATGATCCAGGTCAGCCTGTCCGTCGCCAACCGCGATGCCGTCATCAAACAGCTCACCGAAAACACCGCCGACTTCGCCATCATGGGCCAGCCGCCGCAGGGTACGGACATGCGCGCCGAGGCATTCATGGAAAATCCACTGGTGGTGATTGCCGCTCCCGCGCACCCCTTGGCGCGCGCCCGCAAGATCCAGCCAAAACAACTGGCAAACGAAACTTTCCTGCTGCGTGAGCAGGGTTCCGGCACGCGCGGTGTGGTTGAACGGTTTTTCACCAGCCACAAACTCGCATTGCCCAAGCACATGGAAATGGATACCAACGAAGCCATCAAGCAGTCGGTCCAGGCGGGCATCGGTATCGGCATCATCTCGCTGCACGGCATCGAGCTGGAACTGGAAACCAAACGCCTCGCAGTACTCGACGTGGACCACTTCCCCATCGTGCGCCACTGGTACATTGTGCATCGCAAGGACAAACGACCTTCGACTGCTGCTCAGGAATTCGAACATTTTTTGTTGAAAGAATCGCAGAGCATGCTTCCGGGCAAGTCATAGACAACTGTACCGCGCACTCTGCTCTTGCATTCGAAATGAAGTAGCCACATTCCTTGTCTGCACCCCAATTCCAACCGCTTGTCCCGATCTACGCGCAATTCTCGCGCCAAATTGCCCTCTCAGCGCCGCTTATCTGCGTTCCCGGCCCTTTTGTCGGCAATAGGTAGAAACAAATATTTGCGCGCTCTACTATCCTTACACCTAAATGGAGACTGCAATGAATATGCGAAATGGTTTCACACTGATTGAGCTGCTGATCGTCGTCGCAATTATCGGACTGTTGTCTGCGATTGGTTATCCTCTTTACACCGATTATGTTACTCAGGGGAAAATAACAGAAGCCACTTCAGGCCTTTCTGCTGGGCGGATCAAAATGGAGCAGTTCTTTCAGGATTTCAGAGCATACGATAACAGCACTGGAGGTGTCGTCCCCACAGTTGCTGCGACAGCAGATTTTGGTTTTGTCGTCGCCTCAGCACCACTTACATACACCATTACAGCAACTGGCACTGGAGGCATGACTGGTTTCGTCTACACGATTGATGAGACGAACACGAGGACTACTGTAAGTACCCCTTCCTGGGGCAGCAATGCCACCTGCTGGGTCAGAAAGCCGGGAGGTGTGTGTTGAGCACTGTTACAAAAACCAGGGTGCTTGGATTTTCGCTGGTCGAGTTGATGATCGGCATAGCCATTCTGGGAATCCTAATCGCGGTTGCCATTCCCAGTTACCGTACATGGATTCTGAACGCGCAGGTTCGCAATGCGGCGGAATCCATACAGAATGGTTTGCAGAGAGCGCGCGCAGAAGCGCTTAAACGGAACACCAACGTATCATTTACTCTGGGAGCTGCAAATGACAGTTCCTGGTCGGTTCAAGTTGGCGGCGGCGGCGTGCCATTAGGCAACATTCTCGAGTCAAGATTGAGTAATGAGGGTTCAAACAGCGTCATTCTTACGCCCGTGCCTGCAGTAGCCACTACCGTCACCTTCGATATTTTGGGCAGACCCATTGCGGGGGGCTTAACCAGTGTTGGTATTGATTCGACAATTTTGCCAACTGCGGAAAGTCAGGATTTGAGTGTCACAATCGGGATTGGCGGAAACATAAAAATGTGCGATCCAAACGTATCCTCACCCAACCCGCGTGCATGCTAATAATTCTGGGGACCTATCATGAAACGAATCTCCTTCTCCTCCCCGTCAGCCCAGCAAGGTGTTGTGCTGATAGAAGCAATGGTCGCCATTCTGCTTTTTGCCGTGGGCGTGCTTGCCATTGCCGGCCTGCAAGCCGCAATGGTCAAAAATTCTTCAGACTCAAAATTTCGTGCAGAAGCCAGTTATAGAGCACAACAAAAAATAGGGGAAATGTGGGCCAATCCGGGTGCCACTCTCGCGGGTTTCTACAATGTGGTAACCCCTATCGCCGAGTTGCCCAATGGCACAATTACCGTGGTTGCGCCTGCGGTACCCAACCAATTTGTCATCACAGTCGGTTGGCAACAACCGGGACAAGATCCGCACCAGTTCACTACTTTTGCCACCATTACTCCATGCCCACCCGGAATCTTTGTCTGCTGACCGCTGACAGGACAATTACCGCATATTTTCATCACTAATAGCACCCTACCATGACCTCACACATCGCTCATTCGTTTATGCCTCATCCGCAGCGTGCTCATGCCGGATTTACCCTGGTGGAAATCATGGTCGGGCTGACTATCGGCATGCTTGCCTCACTGGTCGTCATGCAAGTCTTCTCCGTCTTCGAGGCGCAAAAGCGCGCCACCACCGGAGCCGCCGATTCGACTACCAATGGCAGCATCGCACTCTTCAAAATCGGTCGCGATGTGAACCAGGCAGGCTACACTCTGATGCCCGTAAGTCAGACCGATTCACCGCTCATGTGCGGGACAGCTCTCAATCTTGTTCAACCCGTTGAGCCGATTTCCATTGATCCCGCAGTCGCTGCAATCGTTACCGGCATTTCCCCCATTATCATTACCGATGGTGCGGCCGGCGCCAGTGACAGTATCCTTATTCGCTATGGTGATTCTCTCAGGGGCGGGGCCGTTTCCATTATACAAGGTGCTCCCGCAGTCAACCCTGTGACGCTTCGAAGCAATTTTGGCTGTGTGCTCGGCGACATAACTATTCTTATTGATAATTCCGGGATTAATTGCGACATTTCAAGCGTGGTCGCCCCCGCACCGTTGCCGCCACCCGCACCGGTGTTAGGCACGCCCACGCCGGCAACTTTAGTATCGCTGAATGCTATAACCAACCCGACCATCACTCCCGCTACTGCACAAAACGGCTCACTTGCTTGTCTGGGTGGCTGGCATGAAGTCACTTATAGCGTTAGCGCTGCCAATATCTTGCAGCGACAAGATACCGGGGTGCCTCCGGCGCTTGTTGAACCTACTGTGGATGGGATAGTGAGTCTGCAGGCTCAATACGGAATTTCCGCAAACCCTAGCAGCAATGCGGTTGTTCAGTGGGTAGACGCAGTAAATGGACAGGCAAGCGGCAATTGGGGGAACGCTATGTCCAGAGACGAACGAAACCGGATCAAAGCCGTTCGCATTGCTGTTGTGGCACGCGATGCCAAAATGGAGCCAGCCAATGTTACCAATCCTTGCAGCTCCACTACGGCCCCCGCGCCGACCGGTCTGTGCGCATGGGATGCTACTTCAGTAGCCCCCCCCATAGCCAGCCCTGCACCCACATTCAGCCTGGCTGCCGCCAACGCCAATTGGCAACGATATCGCTATCGGGTGTTCGAGACAATTTTCCCGATACGCAGCGTAATTTTCGCGCAGCCTACTTTGCTTCCATGAAATCACTGTCTCCGCGGAGAACGCCATGAACTCACTTCCCATTCCTCCTATCGTGCATATTCCCTGCAATGCAGTACCTGCAACCGCTGGCGGTATGCCGCTGTCCCGTGTCAGCAGGAGTTGCGCACACAAACAATGGGGCGTAGTGCTGTTTTTTACGCTAATTGCGCTACTCGCCATGTCACTCGCCGCAGTTGCGCTAATCCGCTCGGTGGATACCGGTGCCATGATTACAGGTAATTTGTCATTCCAGCATTCAGCAACGACTTCTGCAGATGCGGGAGTTGAAGCGGCAATGGGGTGGCTGCGAGCGACGACAGTTGCGAATGCGGGCATTGACGTCTTTGCCAATCCCGCGCATCCGTTAAACCAAACAAATCTTGCGGTGAACCCCGGGTATTTCTCCAGCCTCAATCCGGCGTTGAATCTCAAAGATGCCGGTACTTGGTCCGGCGTAAACGCCTCCCCCCCCATAGTTGACCAGAGCGGTAATACTACGAGGTATATCATTGAACGGATGTGCCGTTTCGCAAATGTGCCGATACAAGTTGCTGATTGTTTGTACAACAGCGTTTCCGCTAACAATAACTTTATGTCCACACCTACACTCAAAGGTTTGAAGCCGCCTGGTGGTCAGCCCCCGCAGGTTCGCATTACGGTTCAAACCGTTGGCGCTAACGGCACCGTTAGTTATGTATTAGGTTTTGTCTTTTAGGAGCATGCCATGAAAAGCTATTTTGATAGTCGTATTACTCTTCAGCTTCTGAGCATCTCGCTCGTTGTGGGCCTAGGTCTGCCGTCTACCTTGTTCGCTGCTCAGGTAAAGCTGGTCAGCCAACCAATGGCGACGACCACGACTTCCAACGTGAAGCCCAATTTGATGTTCATCTTCGATGATTCAGGCTCCATGGAGTACGACCGCCTGCCGGATTATGCGAACGTAACCGACCCGCGCCTGCGCCACAACGCGGCTTACAACGGCATGTACTACCACCCGGCGATTACCTACACGCCACCGGTTTTTTTCAATGCCGATGGCACGCAAAACACCACCACCTATCCCAGCAAGACATCGTCATGGACGACGGTGAAAAACGATGGTTACGGTGTTCTGACGACCGGCACCAGCAATCTGGTCGGAAACGCGTCGTTCTACACAATGGTGCCCGGCGAATATTGCGACGCCTCAGATCTCAAGAACTGTATTGCAGCAACCGCACCGTCCGGCAGTTATATCTATCCCGCGCGTTTTCGCTGGTGTACCACCGCTACCATTGCGGATATGGCGCCTCCGACCACAGCTGGCAAGTGCCAGGCAATCAGGACCTCAACCTTCAAATATGAGCGTTATCCCAAGCCAAGATCGGCGACCATTTCTATAAGCGGCTCCAGCAGTACTTCACTGTCAAGCATCAGTGCCGGCGGGAAAATTATCTCAGACGCAATTCCGGCTTCGAGCTCATCCAGTACCTTGGCGAATAACATAGCCAATGCGATTAACGCCTGTTCTGCCACGATAGTCTCTCCCTGTACTACTTCTGGCTTCAGTGCCACCGTATCCGGCAGTGTCGTTACCATTTACGCCAATGCGCCTGGCGCTTTTTCAGGTCCGACATTCACTAAATCCGGCAGCATGTCTGTTTCTACCAGTTCATTTTCCGGTGGCAACAGCGTGCCTGGGTCTAATCGTTTCATCAACATCATTCCCTCCATTGTCAGTTACCCCTACCCGGGCTCGACCACCAAGGAAATATCGCGTACCGATTGCGCCGGTACAACCTGCACCTACAACGAGGAAATGACCAATTTTGCCAACTGGTGGACGTATTACCGCACTCGCGTACAGGCAATGAAATCCTCGGTAAGCCGCGCATTCAAGAGTATCGACAATCGCTATCGCGTGGGTTACAGCACCATTTGCGACAAAAACGCTACTGATGGCGCCAGTTTTCTCGGTAACCAGACTTTCGAACTGGCCCACAAGAACAATTGGTACAAAACTTTATTTGCAACAAAGACTACCTGCTGGACGCCGCTACGTGGCGCACTTTCCAAGGCGGGTCGCTACTATGCCAACAAAGTTGGAGATGTTGATCCAGTACAGTATTCCTGCCAGCAAAATTTCTCCATCCTTTCAACCGACGGTTACTGGAATACGGATGTTGAAACCAGTACTTATGGCCCGTATGGATTGACCGGCGCCAGTGTTGGCAATCTTGATGGTGGCACCACTCCGCGCCCCTTGAAGGAGGGCACCACAGCCGTATCCAACACATTGGCCGACGTTGCCAAGTATTATTACGACAAAGATTTGCGCGATACTTCCCTTGGTAATTGTGCTGGGGGTAGCAGTCCGGATTACCCGTCTGGCAACCCTGATGTATGTACGAATAACGTATTTACCAGCACGACCGATAGCAGCGTTCAGCAACATATGACTACGTTTACCATGGGCTTGGGCGCTGATGGAACGCTGAATTTTACGACTGATTACGCTGATGCGACATCCGGTGACTTTTACAAACTGAAGACTGGCACGGGATCTCCCACAGTGAATTGGCCGGATCCGATTGCCGGCACTGGCCAAGAGCGTATTGATGATCTGTGGCACGCCGCGATTAACGGTCGAGGAGAGTATTTCAGCGCCAAAGACCCCGAACAAATCGTCAAGGGGTTTACGAAAGCACTTTCCTCCATCACTGCCAAGTTGGGTTCTGCCTCAGCCGCTGCTACCAGCACGCTGACCCCGACTGCCAGCAACAACAAGGCATATGTCGCCAGCTACACTACAAGTTCATGGAAGGGTAATCTGGAATCGCGTGCTATCAATATTAACACTGGTGCGGTTAGTAGCACTGCTACCTGGTGTGTAGAGAACGTCCCGATCAGCACATGCGCAACGCCACTCGTAGCCAATACAAGCGGGGCCAGCACTATTTACAACTGCATTACTTCGGCTCCCACTGCAGGCGATTGTACTGGTGTATATGACTCAGCCACTTCTACATGTGCGACAGAAGTTGCCAACGCCTGCACCGGCACCATGACAGCCAAAGTGGGGGCGACAACGGACACCAGGACGATATATACGGCCGACCCCAACGGTTCTGGTCTTGTCGCTTTCGATGCCGCATATGCGATTAGTTACCCTGATAATTTCTCTGCTGCTCATGTCAATGCTCTCAACCAGTGGTCTACCATTTCCGGGGAGCATACTGGAGTTAAATTAATTAACTACCTACGCGGGCAGACTGGGTATGAACAACGCGCCTCCAACGCCACCGCGAATCAGTTATATCGTGTCCGTGAAGCCACGATGGGTGACGTTCTGGAATCGCAACCTGCATATATCGGCCCTCCGGTATTCGACTATTCAGATCCGACCTATATTGCTTTTAAATCCGCACAATCGGGTCGTAGTGGAACTGTCTATGTGGGCGCCAATGACGGCATGTTGCATGCCATCAATGCCGACACTGGTGTAGAACGTTGGGCTTATGTACCCAGCATGGTGATTCCCAATATGTGGAAGCTGGCAAGTACAGACTACAGCTCCAACCATGTCAATTTTGTTAACGGAAGCGTTACTATTTCTGACATTAAGGGAGCCGGTGGTTGGCGTACCATTTTGGTGGGTGGCCTTAATGGCGGAGGGCGCGGCTATTATGCGCTTGACATCACAAATCCTGCTGTGCCGACACTACTTTGGGAACTCACCCCTAGCCAGGATGCCGACCTTGGCTACACCTTTGGAGTGCCTGTCGTTACCACAATAGATGATGGCACTTGGGTAGTCCTGGTTACCTCCGGTTACAACAACGGAACGCTCAGTTCAATACCGGTGACTCCCGCTACTGATCCGGTCACGTATGTCCCCAATTCGCCCGCCGGTAATGGCAAAGGCAATCTATATGTCCTGAATGCTTCCACTGGTGCCGTACTTAAGAAGATAACCAACAGTGCAGGTACTACTGCAAGTCCTAGCGGGTTAGCTCAGCTTGTTGCATGGAATAATGACTCTGCCGGCAACTTGGCAGGTGATGTATATGGCGGCGATCTGCAGGGGAATCTGTGGCGCTTTGATGTCAACGCTGGCTCCTACTCACTGTTCGCCACGTTATCCGATGGAGCTAACAGTCAGCCTATTACCACCACTCCCGTACTTGGTATGGTTAGCAACAAGCACGTCGTATTTGTTGGAACGGGAAAATATTTGGAAAATTCCGATCTTTCCACTACACAGACGCAAAGCCTGTATGCCATCAAGGATGATGGAACTGCTGTCGGCAGTCCGCGTTCACATACGGGGTCAGTGGACAAGATGGTTAAGCAGACAATATTAAATTCTGGAAGCCTACGTTCCGGAACAAAAAACACTGTGGATTTCAAAACTGATCGTGGTTGGTTTGTTGATTTTCCTGATATATCAATTGGTGCATCGCCGGCGTCGGAACGTGTAAATATAGACATGCAGCTTGTAGCAGGTACTTTGATAGTTCCTACAATTGTCCCAGCTTCTACAGCCTGCTCGCCCGGTGGATATGGCTGGTTAAGTTTCTTTAATTATGCGAACGGCTGGCCGGTCGGTTCTAGCAATGACTCTGTTTCTCTAAAATTTGATTCATCCATTGTCGGCGTTAATGTAATAATGATTCAAAACAAACCCGTTGTAGAAGTCATAACTTCCAGTAATCCCACGCCGGAATTACCAAAATGGATTCCTCCACCCCTCCCAACATTCGACTTCTTTGGGCAGCGGTCTACGTGGCGTGAGTTCTAACCAGCAGAGCACTTCATTTGAACTGTCTTTTCGGGTTGATCGGTCTACTGACAAACCCCGCCGAATTTGGCGGGGTTTGTTTTTTTACAAGTAGCAGTTCGAATCCGGAATTCAGCAGAGCCAGATAACAATTGGGCTGCAAGGCGGCATATCAGGTCGCTGATCCTTTACGTTTAACATATGAATCTCAGTTGGATAGTAGTATCCAATCAACGTGCCTTCTCATTTCGGGATGACTGAAATGCAAAGCCCCCAACAGGTGGGGGCTTTGTCAGCAGTCCAAACGACTCAAGAGTCGCTCAATACTTCCCTATCAGCTGCGCCAATTACTTGATAATCGGATTCAACTCACCCTTGGCATACCGGTTTGCCATGGCTTCCAGCGAGATCGGTTTGATCTTGGCGGCCTGGCCGGCACAACCGAAGGCTTCGTATCTTGCCTTGCAGATTTCCTTCATTGCCTTGGTGGTGGCAGCGAGGAATTTGCGCGGGTCAAAGTCCTTGGGGTTTTGCGCGAGGTAGCGGCGAGTTGCGCCGGTGGAGGCCATGCGCAGGTCGGTGTCGATGTTCACCTTGCGCACGCCGTTCTTGATACCTTCAACGATTTCTTCAACCGGCACGCCGTAGGTTTCGCCCATGGCGCCGCCAAATTCGTTGATGACCTTCAGCCATTCCTGAGGCACGGAAGAGGAGCCGTGCATCACGAGGTGGGTGTTGGGCAGACGTGCGTGGATTTCCTTGATGCGGTCGATGCGCAGCACCGCGCCTGTGGGCGGGCGGGTGAATTTGTAGGCGCCGTGCGAGGTGCCGATGGCGATGGCCAGTGCGTCCACCTGGGTCAATTTGACGAACTCGGCGGCTTCGTTCGGGTCGGTCAACAGTTGGTCGTGGGACAGCTTGCCTTCCGCACCGTGGCCGTCTTCCTTTTCGCCCTGGCCGGATTCCAGGGAACCCAGGCAACCCAGCTCGCCCTCGACGGAAACGCCGATGGCGTGCGACATCTCGGACACGCGGCGCGAAATGTTGACGTTATATTCGAATGAAGACGGTGTCTTGCCGTCGGTCATCAGCGAACCGTCCATCATCACACTGGAAAAGCCGGAACGAATGGCTTGCACGCAAACGGCCTCGGATGCGCCGTGATCCTGGTGCATGACGACGGGAATATGCGGATACATTTCGACAGCGGCTTCGATGAGGTGACGCAGGAAGGCTTCGCCCGCATATTTGCGTGCGCCAGCCGAGCCTTGCATGATCACGGGGCTGTTGGTTTCATCGGCCGCTTCCATGATCGCCTTCACCTGTTCCAGGTTGTTGACGTTGAATGCGGGCAGGCCGTAGCTGTGCTCGGCTGCGTGATCGAGTAGTTGACGCAAGGATACGAGTGCCATTTGTTTCTCCCTAAATTGATTTACAAAAAACGTTATGCGGTTTGCCCGCTTAGTGTTTGCGATGGTCGCCCACGCGCACGATTTTCATGGTGTTGGTGTGACCGGCCTTGCCGATCGCCTCGCCCACGGTCATCACGATCAAATCGCCGTCTTCCACCAGCTTCAGGCGTTCCAGTTCATTTTCCGCTTCGCGCAGCGTCACGGAATAATCCTTGGATTCAATCTTGAATGCGATGGGATGCACGCCGCTGAATAAGGTCACCTTGCTCAGGGTTGCTTCCACCGGCGTCATCGCGTAGATCGGCGTATTGCCGTTGATACGCGACATCCATAGTGCGGTCGATCCGGATTGCGTCAGCGCGACAATGGCCTTCACCTTGAAATGCGAAGCCGCATACAACGCGGACATGGCAATGGACTGGTCAATACGCGAGAACTTGTTGTTGTCCAGACGGCGGTCTGCCGCACCACTTTCCGATTCGATTTCCGCGCTACGGCAGATGCGATCCATAGCTTCGATGGTCTCCACCGGATAATCGCCGACTGCCGTTTCCGCCGACAACATCACGGCATCGGTGCCATCCAACACAGCGTTGGCCACGTCGGAAACTTCGGCACGGGTGGGAATCGGGTTGCTAATCATGGATTCCATCATCTGCGTGGCGGTGATGACCAGCTTGTTCCTTGCTCGGGCCATCTTGATCATCTTCTTCTGCAGACCGGGAACGGCCGCATCGCCCACTTCCACCGACAAGTCGCCGCGCGCCACCATGATGGCGTCGGACGCATCGATGATCCCACCCAGTACGGGGATGGCTTCCGCGCGTTCGATCTTGGCCACCAGCAGACTCTTGCCACCGGCGGCATGCATGAGTTCGCGCGCCAGTTTCATGTCATCTGCAGAACGCGGGAAGGACACAGCCAGAAAGTCCGCCTTGATCAGCGCGGCCGTCTTGATGTCTTCCTTGTCCTTGTCGGTCAGTGCGGGGGCGGTAAGTCCGCCGCCCCTGCGGTTGATGCCCTTGTTGTTGGACAGCACGCCGCCCCTGACGACAACGCAATGCACTTCCGGACCTTGAACCTTGGTGACGTGAAATTCCAGCATGCCGTCGTTGAGCAACAAGACCGTACCGGCATCCACATCGTTGGGCAGTTCCTTGTAATCCAGTCCCACGCGTTCCTGATTGCCCAATCCGTCCAGCGAAGCATCGAGAATGAAAGCGTCGCCCTTGTTCAGGGTGATCTTGTCGTTCGCGAATTTGCGCACTCGAATTTTCGGACCCTGCAGGTCCGCCAGAATGCCGATGGTGCGTCCAGCAGCCAGCGCTGCAGCGCGCACTTTCTCGGCACGACCCATATGGTCCTGTGCCGTGCCGTGAGAAAAGTTCATGCGTACTACATCCACTCCCGCACGTATCATTTGCTCCAGCACCTTTTGGTCGCTGGAAGCGGGCCCCAGTGTTGCTACTATTTTTGTTCTGCGTAGCATGTAAGTCCTATTATTATTGTTTGGCGCGCTGCTCCAGAATTTCCACGGCAGGCAAGGTCTTGCCTTCGAGGAATTCCAGGAACGCACCGCCGGCGGTGGAGATGTAAGACACCTTGTCGTAGATGTCGTACTTCTGGATCGCCGCGATCGTGTCGCCGCCGCCGGCCAGCGTGAATGCACTGGTCTCGGCAATGGCCTTGGCAATGGTCTTGGTACCTTCTCCGAACTGGTCGAATTCGAACACGCCGACCGGACCGTTCCACACCACGGTGCCCGCCTTCATGATGATGTCGGCCAACTCTTGTGCAGACTTTGGGCCGATGTCGAAAATCATGTCGTCGTCGGCCACGTCGCCTGCATTCTTCAGCACGGCGGGCTCATTGGCGTCGAATTTCTTGCCGCAGACCACGTCCACCGCGATGGGGATATTGGCACCGCGTTGTTTCATTTTTTCGATCAGCGCCTGCGCGGTCGGAACCAGGTCGTCTTCGCACAGCGACTTGCCGACATTGTTGCCGACTGCCTTGAGGAAGGTATTGGCAATGCCGCCGCCGACCACGAGCTGTTCGCACTTCTCGGACAGCGACTCCAGCACGGTCAGTTTGGTCGAGACTTTGGAACCGCCGACGATGGCAACCATGGGACGCGCCGGATGCAGCAAGGCCTTGGTCAGCGCCTCCAGTTCGCCCATCAGCAGGATGCCCGCAGCAGCGACGGGCGCGAATTTCGCCACGCCGTGCGTCGAGGCTTCCGCACGGTGCGCGGTACCGAACGCGTCCATCACGAATACATCGCACAGGGCGGCGTATTTTTTGGACAGTTCTTCGTTGCTTTTCTTTTCGCCCTTGTTGAAGCGGCAGTTTTCCAGCAATACCAGTTCGCCTTCGGCGACGTTGAAACCGCCGTCCACCCAGTCGCGGATCAGGCGCACGGGCTTGCCCAGCTTGTTGGCGATGACATCGGCCACGGGCTTGAGCGAATTTTCTTCGGAGTACACGCCTTCTTCGGGACGACCCAGGTGGGAAGTCACCATCACGCGTGCACCGGCATTCATCGCCGCATTGATGGTTGCCATGGACGCGGTGATGCGTGCATCGGAAGTTACCTTGCCATCCTTGACGGGCACATTCAGGTCGGAACGGATCAGCACGCGCTTGCCCTTCAGCGCCAGATCGGTCATTTTGATAACGGACATGATTTTTTCCTCAGTTGCTGACTAGAAACGAAAAGGGCCGGCATAGCGCCAGCCCTGAATCGAAGTGATTTACTTGGCGACGTGCTGCACGAAGCGCAGCATGTTGCAAGTGTAGCCATACTCGTTGTCGTACCATGCAACAACCTTGACGAAGGTGCTGTCCAGTGCGATGCCGGCTTCGGCATCGAATACCGACGGTGTTGTTGCGCCGCGGAAATCGGTGGCAACCACTTTCTCTTCGGTGTAGCCCAGCACGCCCTTCAGCGGACCGCTCTCGGAGGCAGACTTCATCGCCTTGCAGATGTCTTCGTAGGTGGCTTCCTTCACCAACTCAACTGTCAGGTCGACCACGGACACGTCAGAAGTCGGCACGCGGAATGCCATACCGGTCAGCTTCTTGTTCAGCTCGGGAATAACCTTGCCCACTGCCTTGGCAGCGCCGGTGGAGGAGGGGATGATGTTTTCCAGAATGCCGCGGCCGCCGCGCCAGTCTTTGTTGGACGGACCGTCGACGGTCTTCTGGGTTGCAGTCGCTGCGTGCACGGTTGTCATCAGGCCGCGCTTGATGCCCCAGTTGTCGTTCAGCACCTTGGCGACGGGCGCCAGGCAGTTGGTGGTGCAGGAAGCGGCGGATACGATGGTCTCACCCGCGTATTTGCTGTGGTTGACGCCGTAAACGAACATCGGTGTGTCGTCCTTGGACGGAGCGGATTGAACAACCTTCTTGGCGCCCGCGTCGATGTGCTTCTGGCAGGTTTCCTTGGTCAGGAAGAAGCCGGTACATTCGATCACGATGTCCACGCCTACTTCGTTCCACTTCAGGTTGGATGGATCTTTTTCGGCTGTCAGGCGGATGGTCTTGCCGTTCACGACCAGATTGTGGCCGCTGACGGACACGTCGCCCTTGAAGCGGCCGTGTACGGAGTCGTATTTCAGCATGTACGCCAGATAGTCCGGCTCCAGCAGGTCGTTGATGGCAACGACTTCGATTTCAGGAAAGTCTTTTGCCACTGCACGAAACACCATGCGACCGATACGACCGAATCCATTGATACCAACTTTAATTGCCATGTTTGTTCTCCCGTTTATTAATTGAAAATTCTTGTCGAGTTACAGCACACCTTTTACCGTCTTGACGACATTGTGGCTTCGGCCGGGGCAACGCCCCTTAACGCTCCCCTGCACCGCAATGTCGTCAATGTATGTTACAAAACCCCTTTGACTGTTTTGACGACATTGTCCACCGTAAATCCGAAGTGCTTGAACAGCTCCGGAGCCGGTGCGGATTCGCCGAAGCTATCCATGCCGATTACTGCCCCATCCAGTCCGACATATTTGTACCAGAGGCCGGTCACGCCCGCTTCGACAGCCACGCGCTTGATGCCCTTGGGCAATACGCTGTCCTTGTAGGCCTGATCCTGGCGGTCGAAAGCATTGGTCGAAGGCATGGACACCACGCGCACTTTCACGCCTTCTCCAGCCAGTGCAGCCTGTGCCTTCATGGCCAGATCGACTTCGGAACCGGTGGCAATGATGACAGCCTGCGGCTTGCCGCCTTCAGCTTCGGACAATACATACGCGCCCTTGCGGATGTTTTCGATCTGCTTGGCATCGCGCTTCTGGAACGCCAGATTCTGGCGGCTGAAGATCAGCGAGGACGGGCCGGTCTTGCGCTCGACCGCGCACACCCAGGCAACCATGGATTCAACGGTGTCGCACGGACGCCATGTATCCATGTTGGGAATGAAGCGCAGCGTCGTGGTTTGCTCGACCGGCTGGTGCGTCGGACCGTCCTCGCCCAGACCGATGGAGTCGTGGGTAAACACATAGATCACGCGCTGTTTCATCAGGGCCGACATGCGCAAGGCGTTGCGCGCATATTCCGAGAACATCAGGAAGGTGCCGCCGAACGGCAGCAGGCCGCCGTGCAGTGCCATGCCGTTCATGATGTGCGACATGCCGAATTCGCGCACGCCGTAGCTGATGTAGTTGCCGGGTTTCTTGCCGGAAACATGGTGCGCGCCTGTCCAGTTGGTCAGGTTCGAACCAGTCAGGTCGGCGGAACCGCCCAGGAACTCGGGCAGTGCGGGCTGCAACGCGTTGATCGCGTTCTGCGAGGCCTTGCGAGTCGCAATAGTTTCGCCCTTTTCATTCATTGCGGCGATTGCCTTGGCTGCATGTTCCGCCCAGTTGGCGGGCAGGTCGCCCTTGGTGCGGCGCAAGAATTCTGCGGCTTCTGTGGGGAAAGCTTTCTTGTACTCCGCGAACTTGTTGTTCCACAGCTTTTCCAATCCCTCGCCCTTGGTGCGTGCATCCCAGGCTTCATATACATGTGCCGGGATCTCGAACGGGGGATATTTCCAGCCGATATGCTCGCGTGTCGCGGCAACTTCAGCATCGCCCAGCGCGGCGCCGTGCACATCGTGCGTGCCCGCCTTGTTGGGAGAGCCGACGCCGATGATCGTCTTGCAGCAGATCAGCGTGGGTTTGTCGGTAACAGCTTTGGCTGCATTGATTGCGGCATTGATTGCTTCGCTGTCGTGACCTTGCACATCGGCGATGACATGCCAGCCGTACGCTTCAAAGCGCTTGGGTGTGTCGTCGGTAAACCAGCCGCTCACATGGCCGTCGATGGAAATGTCGTTGTCGTCCCAGAAAGCGATCAACTTGCCCAGGCCCCAGGTACCGGCCAGTGCGCAGGCTTCGTGCGAAATACCTTCCATCATGCAACCGTCACCCATGAATACATAAGTGTGGTGGTTGACGATCTCGTGACCGGGTTTGTTGAATTCGTTGGCCAGCAGTTTTTCCGCCATCGCCATGCCCACCGCATTGGTGATGCCTTGGCCGAGGGGGCCGCCGGTCGTTTCCACGCCCGGGGTATAGCCGTATTCCGGGTGGCCCGGCGTCTTGGAATGCATTTGACGGAAACGCTTGAGTTCATCCATCGGCAGGTCGTAGCCGGACAGGTGCAACAGCGCATAAACCAGCATGGAGCCGTGACCGTTGGACATCATGAAACGGTCGCGGTCTGCCCATTTCGGGTTGGCCGGGTTATGGCGCAAGTGGTGGTTCCACAGCACATCGGCGATCTCGGCCATGCCCATCGGCGCGCCGGGGTGACCGGAATTGGCCTTTTGTACGGCATCCACCGCCAACATGCGAATTGCACCGGTGACGTCATTAAACTTCGGGGGGGTTACATTGCGTGCCGCAGCCATTTTCCTGCCTCCTAAAAAACTTCCCTAAAAAGAAACCTAAAAAATTTATATTGATTATTAATTTCAACGAAAGGCGTCGATTATGCCCTATTGGCCCGTTGTTGAGCAACAACGCCAATCCTTCAGGCTACCGCCCTCCTATACTGCTATTGAAATTCCCCCGAAGCTTTTTTTAGGGGTTTTATCCCCAGTTGTTTTAGTTTTCGGTACAGATGCGTGCGTTCTATGCCCGCTTTTTCCGCGATGCGCGAGATGTTTCCGTTTTCTTTTTGCATTTGATAGTTGAAGTACAAACTATCGAAATGTTCCCGAGCTTCTCTCAGGGGTAAATCTAACTGCAAAGATACCTGAGCGCAACCCACACTTTCGGGTTGCTCCAAACGTGTATCCGCCTGCTGCGGCACTGGCTGCGATGTGCCGCGCTGGATCGCTTTGGCTACCGTTGCGAGCAATTTCTGCAAAGCTATGGGCTTTTCCAGGAAGTCCGTCGCACCGATGCGCATTGCTTCCATGGCCGTTTCTATGGTGCCGTGACCCGACATCATTACCACCGGCATGGTTAATTTATCTTGGGCTACCCATTCCTTGAGCAGCGTCAAACCGTCAGTATCCGGCATCCAGATATCCAGCAGTACCAGATCGGGCTCCTGCTGCTCGCGCAGACTCCTTGCCTGCGCGGCATTTTCCGCGAGATGAATGCGGTAGCCCTCGTCGAACAGAATTTCGGAAAGCAGTTCGCGAATCCCCACTTCATCGTCCACCACCAGAATGTTTTTTGTCGCCATTACTAAACCTCCGTTTCCGCTACTGCCAGCGGCAGGATCACGCTCACGCATGAACCTCCCGTCGGCTGATTCTCAATAGATATGCTCCCGCCGTGTTCTTCCACTATCTTTTTCACGATCGCCAGTCCCAGTCCGGTGCCCTTCTGCTTGGAAGTCATATAGGGCTCGAACAGCCGGCCCAGCAGTTGCTCGGGAATGCCGCTACCGTTGTCGCGCACCATCAATTTCAAAGCGCCGTCGCTGGTATTTTCGGTAGCAAGCACGATTTGCGGGTTTTTCGTTTGCTGCAGCGCATCGTGCGCGTTTTGCAGCAGGTTGTGGATCACCTGGCGCAAGCGCGTTGCATCGCCGTTCAGCCAGGTGTGTTGCGCGCCCAGTTGCAGTGTGATCGGGCTGCTGTTTGCCTCGTACAATCCCAGCACTTCGTTCAGCAACTGGTGCATGTCGAGCGCAACCATGCGCGCGGCCGGGGCGCGCGCGTAGTTGGCGAATTCGGTCACCATATTCTTCATTTCGGCCACCTGGCTCACGATGGTCTGGATGGCGCGCTGCAACAACTGCGCATCCTGTGCGTCCAGTTTGTTGGACAACTTGTGTTGCAGGCGCTCGGCGGAAAGTTGTATCGGCGTGAGCGGATTCTTGATTTCGTGTGCCAGGCGGCGCGCCACCTCGCCCCATGCGGCCTGGCGTTCCGCCTGCAGCAGATGCGTGATGTCGTCGAATACCACGACGTAGCTGCTGTCCTCTTCCATCGTGGAAAGTCGGGTGCCGCGCAACAACAGAATTTGCTCGCCGCTCTTGCTCATGCGCTCGATTTGCAGCCGCCATTCGAGCGGGGAGGATTCGTCGAAGCCCAGCATCACCGCCTCGATGAACGAGCGCAACAACACATGTTCCGCCGCAATTTCTTCGAGCGTGTTGCCTTCCAGTTTCTGCAAGGACACATCCAGAATCTGGTTGGCGCTGGGATTGGAGGAGCGCAGCCGATGCTGTGCGTCGACCACCAGCACGCCCGACGAAAGGTGGGACAGCACGCTTTCCAGATAGACCTTGGCGTTTTCCACCTGCAGTTGCTGTTGCTCGCCCGTGCGCTTCGCATCGGCAAGATAGTTGGTCATCTGGTTGAACAAACCCGTCAGTGCGCCCAGTTCGTCGCGGCTTTGCACCGGATAGTTTCCGCTGAAATCGCCTTTCGCCACGGCCAGCGTTCCCGCTGCCAGCGCGGCCAGCGGTGCGCTGAGCTGTTCGCTCAGGTAGAACGCAGCCGAGCTGACGCTCAGCAGCACGATCAGCAGCGACAGCGTGAGCGTAATACCGTAAAGCCGCTTCAGGCCCAGACGCGACAGCGACAATTCCTGATAGTCGCGATACACCGCCTGCACCGTTTCGGCATCGTCCGCAATCTGCCGGGGCACGGGTTGCATGAATTGCAGGGTGCGCCGCTCGTCATTCCACAAGGCGGATTTCACCGGAATCAGCACGCGTAGTGCGAGCCGGTCATCCGGCAACACTTCCACCATGCTGTAACCGTCTTTTAGCCAGGTCTGGCGCAACATGTCGGCAGTCGGAATCTGTACCTGCGTACTCTTGTTTTCCCTGTCGCCGGCGGCCGCCAGCAGTTGTCCCTTGCTGCCGAAGATTGCCGCTTCCTGCGCGCCCCCTTCCTCGACCAGGCGCGCCAGCGTCTGCTTGTGGCGGTGCGTTTGCTGCTCCGACAGGATCATCGCAACCAGATGTCCTTTTTTGCCCAGTTCCGTCAGCCCGTTTTCCAGCGAGCTGCGTCCCAGATTCAAGCCGCCTTCCAGCGCCTTCTCCACGCGCACGTCAAACCAGGATTCGATGCTCTTGCTCAGAAACTGCACCGATACCGCATACACCAGTATTCCTGGCAGGACAGCGATGATCGAAAAAATCGTGACCAGACGCAATGTCAGCCTTGCACCGTAAACCTGCTGCTTGAGTTTGGCGCGCAATTGCCAGCCCTGCGACGCGACCAGTCCCGCCAGCCCGAGCGCCAGCACGGCCGTCATCAGCAGCAGCACGTAATAGTTGTGCGAGAACAGTTCGGTGTTGGCGCTGGCGCTGGACAGCAAATACAGCAATGCCGCGCCGACGATGCCGCTGACGATGACCAGGTATTTCATGGCTGGCCCTCCGCAACGGGCGCGCCCGGCTGGATTTCCCAGCGGTAGGGCTCGGACTCCAGATTCCAGTCTTCATTGGTCAGTGCGTTCACCTGCAGCGGCTTGGGCAACAGGGTCACATCCAGACGCATTTGCGCGAATGCCGTGCAACAGTCGCTGCCTTTTTTCATCAGCCGCGAAAAATATCCGCCGCCCTTTTTCTCCAGCAAGTCCGGTGCAACCGGAGGCGCGATCTGGTGCCCCACGACTTGCAGCGCAGCATCCAACTCCTGGAAACTCTGAAACAATGAACCGCGCGTGACCCGGTACTGCTGGGTCAGTGCGTTATACGACAGTTTGGTGACTTGCTCGTCGCGGGATACATCGGTGTCCAGCCAGTACCAGCGCGAGCGGTTGATGACGAGTTCGCTGACGAAGTACAGCGTGACGCCGCGCTTCAGGGCTGTCGCGACGGTGTCGGACAACTGGATGTCGAAATTGGCGGAAAGCTGGTAACCCTCTTCGGTCAGGCGCGCTTCGGCTTTGCTGATGACGATGCCTTCCGCGACGGCAGTTGATGCGCACAGCCAGAGGCCGACCAGCCATAGGAAGCGGTGCAGCCAATCAAGCCTGTTTGTGCAGCAGCGCATAATAAAATCCGTCGTGCTCGTCGTTGGGCAACAACTGCCCGTCCGTCATGCCCGCCGCGGACAGTTCAATACGGACTGCATCGGCGTGCCGCGCCAGAAATCCAGCAATGACTTGCTGGTTCTCGCGCGCGAAAATGGAGCAGGTTGCATAGAGCAATTTACCATCTCTTGCCAGGAGCAACCACAGCGACTCCAATATTTGCGCCTGCTGTTCCGCAAAACTCGCGATGTCGTCCGGCCTGCGCAGCCACTTGATGTCCGGATGGCGGCGCACCACGCCCGTGGCAGAGCAGGGCACGTCGGCCAGTATCCGGTCGAAGGGTTTGCCGTCCCACCAGTCTTGCGGCGTTGCCGCATCGCCGCATACGACCAGTGCGTTCATGTTCAGACGCTGCAGGTTTTCGCGCACGCGGCGCAGACGCTCTTCTTCTTTATCCACCGCAACCAGCTCGATATCGGCCAGCTCCAGCAAGTGCGTGGTCTTGCCGCCGGGTGCGGCACAGGCATCCAGCACGCGCATGCCGTCCTTCACGTCCAGCAGTTGTGCCGCCAGTTGCGCGCCCGCATCCTGCACCGACACCCAACCCTGGGCGAATCCTGGCAGGCGCTCCACCGCCACCGGGTGCTCCAGCTTCAATGCCACCGAACCCGCGCTGTGCGCCGCAATGCCCTGTGCGGCAAGCAATGCCCGGTATTCCTCCATGCCGGTGTGGCGCGTATTCACGCGCAGCGTCATCGGCGGGTGCGTGTTGCCGGCCTCCAGGATTTCTGCCGCGCGCCCGCCGTATTGCTGCTTCAGCGCATTGATCCACCATTGCGGATAGGCGTAGCGGCTTTCCTCTTCACGGTCCGCCGCCGCCAGCAGTTCGGCCTGTTTGCGCTGGTAATTGCGCAGCACCGCATTGACCAGGCCGGTGGCAGCGGGATTGATGCTCTTGGCAGCCTGCACGGCCTGGTCAACGACGACATGCTGTCCCGCCCGGGTGTGTTGCAACTGGTAAATCGCCACGAGCAATAGATAGCGTAGCGGCAAATCTTGCACCGGGCGTTGCAGCAGCCGGTCCAGCATGAAGGCAAGGCGCGCGTAATAGCGCAGCGTGCCGTAGCACAGGTCCTGCAGCGCCCCGCGTTCCTGCGCGACCTGCCAGGATGGTTTGCGCAACGCCTCGCTCAATAGCTGGGTGAGATTGCGCCCGTCCTGCACGACTTTGCTAACTATTCTGGCGGCTTCGAGTTGTATGCGTTGCATGGTCAGGTTGTACCGAACCGGTCGCCGATCTTCATCGGAAAACTTTGCAGGAACTGCGCGACGGGTAGTGCTTTGCCGCCGGGTTTCTGCAACACCTCCAGTGCGAGCACTCCCCTTCCGCATGCGACATGGATGTGGTCCTTGTCCATCGCGACAACCGTACCGGCTGCCGCATTCCCGCCTGCGCCCAAATTCGCGCGCAATATTTTGATCGGCGTCTCGCCGAATACCGCGTACGCAGTCGGGAACGGGAAGTAGCCGCGCACCGCGCGCTCCAGTTGCAACGCATCGGCGTTCCAGTCGAGCTGCGCCTCGCTCTTGCTCAGTTTGGCGGCATAAGTCGCCAGTTGCGCATCCTGCGCTTGCGGGTTCAGCTTGCCGTTCTGCATTTCCTGCAGGGCTTCGGCGATGGCCTGCGCGCCCAGTTCCGCCAGCTTGTCGTGCAGGGATTGCGCCGTATCGTCGGCCGCAATGGCGCAACTTTTTTTCAGCAGCATGGCGCCGGTATCCAGACCCTCGTCCATTTGCATAATGGTGATCCCGGTTTCGGCATCGCCCGCCAGGATGGCGCGCTGTATCGGCGCGGCTCCGCGCCAGCGCGGCAGCAGCGAGGCATGGATGTTCAGACAACCGTTACGCGGCATTTGCAGCACCGCCTTGGGCAAGATCAATCCGTAGGCAGCAACGACCATCACGTCCGCGTCGAGCGCGGCGATAGCCTGCTGCGCGTCTTCGGTCTTAAGGGTAGCTGGCTGCAGCACGGGCAGGCCATGTTGCAGAGCGAGCTGCTTCACCGGGCTGGCTGTCAGGTGCATGCCACGTCCGGAGGGACGGTCCGGCTGGGTAAGCACGGCAACAACCTGATGTTGCCGGATCACTGCGGCCAGCGCGCTGGCCGCAAACTGGGGTGTGCCTGCAAAAATGATTTTCACGGATTCGGCTTAGAGAATTTCGCGCTTGTGCTTTTTCAGCTTGGCGCGGATGCGGGTTTGCTTGAGATGTGAAAGATGTTCAACGAACACGCGACCATTCAGGTGATCGATCTCGTGCTGAATGCATACCGCCAGCAAGCCCTCGGCCTCCACCGTGAACGGCTTGCCGTGTTCGTCCAGCGCGCGCACGCTGACGCGTTCGGCCCGGCTGACGTTTTCGTAAATGCCCGGAACCGACAAACAACCTTCCTCGTTCACTTTTTCGCCCTGGCTCGACACGAGTTCGGGGTTGATGAACACTTTCAGGTCGTCGTGCATGTCAGACACGTCCAGCACGACCAGCCGGATGTGTTTGTCCACTTGCGTCGCGGCAAGGCCGACGCCGGGAGCGGAATACATGGTCTCCGCCATGTCCCGCACCAGTTTGCGGATAGCGTCGTCGATCTTGTCCACCTTTTTGGCGACCTTGTGCAGGCGCTCATCGGGGTACTGCAGGATAGGGAGAATTGCCATAAATGCTTGCCAACTGAAGAGACTAGATGCAGAATTTAAACCGCCGTGCAAACATCACACCGCATTTTACTTACTTTGCAGGGGTTTTCCATGCGCAAGATTATATCGCTGATTTGTCTCCTGTTGCCCATCGCCGTTTTCGCGGACGAGCTCCAACTTCAGGAAAACGCTCCGGATCGCTACATTGTAGTGAAGGGAGACACGTTATGGGACATCTCCGCAAAGTTCTTCAAGGACCCCTGGAAATGGCCGGAAATCTGGGGTTACAACAAGAACACCATTGAGGACCCGCACTGGATTTACCCCGGCGATCTGGTTTATCTGGACCCGACTACGGGCACTTTGAAGGTCGAGGGTTCCGGCGCTGCGGACATTCCCGCAACGGATGCGGCAGCAGGAACCGACACGGCAGCAGGGACTGAAATTCCCGCCGTGAGCGAAAGCCCGAATATGGCCGGTGCGGTCAAATATTCCCCCAGAGCGCGCGTGGTGAGAGGCACGACCGAAGCCATCCCGCTGATTTCCCTGAAGGACATCGGTCCTTTCCTGACACGCCCGCTGGTCATTGAAGAAGACGAACTCGAAAATGCGCCGGTACTGGTCGGCACTTACGAGCAACGGCAACTGCTGGGCACGAACGACGTGGCCTATGCGCAAAACATGCCCGCCGACAAGGGCGAGCGCTGGCAGGTTTACCGCGAGGATCACGTTTTCGAAGATCCCGATACTGGCGAAAACCTGGGTTATGAAGTGTTTTATCTGGGCGATGCCGCCGTGGAACAGCACGGTGATCCGACTACGCTCAGAATCACGCATTCTGTGCAGGAAATCGCCAAGGGCGACCGTTTTGCCCAGGCCGCTACCGGATTCTCCAGCAATTACCTGCCGCGCGCGCCCCAGAAAGATATTTCCGCCAAGGTCATTTCCATTTACGGCGGCGTAGTACAGGCAGGACAGAACGCCGTGATTACGCTGAACAAGGGCGCACGCGACGGCTTGGAAAACGGGCATGTGCTGGCGCTGTACCAGGCGGGCGAAGTATTGCGCAGCCACAACCTGTTCAAACCCGATATCGTGCTGCCCGACGTGCGTTACGGACTGATATTCGTGTTCCGCGTCTTTGACAAGGTCTCTTATGCTCTGGTGATGCAAACCCGCTTGCCGGTCGAAGTTCTGGATAGAGCAAGCAATCCCGAGTAAGCAATGCCGCTCGACGCCTCACTCGCGTCGTGGATCGCCCTGAGCCAGATCCCGGGCTTGGGCAACGAAGGTTTGCGGCGTCTTCTGCAGGCCTTCGGTTCGCCAGATTCAGTCCTCGGCGCCTCCGTTTCTTCCCTCTCCGCCCATGTAAAACCCGCTGTGGCGCGTGCCATTGCCGATGGCGTTGATGCGGCGGTTCTGGATACCCTAGCTGCCTGGCTGAACGATCCGCTCAACCGGGTTATCACCATTGCCGACGCTGAATTCCCACAAGCACTGTTCAACACCATAGACCCGCCGTTGCTGTTGTACGTGAAAGGCCGCACCGACTTGTTAAATGCGCGCGCTCTCGCCGTGGTCGGTAGCCGCAATGCGACTGCGCAGGGCAAGCGCAATGCCGAGGCGTTCGCAAGGTCGATTTCCGAGGCCGGGCTTTGCATCGTCAGCGGCATGGCACACGGCATTGACGCAGCGGCTCATCTCGGCGGATTGGAGGGAAAAGGTTCCAGTGTTGCCGTGGTCGGCACCGGCCTGGACAAAGTCTACCCGGCCGCCAACCGCGAACTCGCGCATCGTCTGGCGCAGGGCGGGACCATTGTTTCCGAATTCCCGCTGGGCACCCCGCCGCTCGCGTCCAACTTTCCGCGCCGCAATCGCATCATTAGCGGCATGAGCCTGGGTTGCCTGGTGGTGGAAGCCTCGCTCAAAAGCGGCTCGCTGATCACTGCCCGCATGGCGCTGGAGCAGGGGCGCGAGGTTTTCGCGATTCCCGGCTCCATCCACTCGCCGCAGTCCAAGGGCTGCCACGCGCTTATCCAGCAGGGAGCGAAGCTGGTCGAGTGCGCCCGCGACATTCTGGACGAGCTGGGTTGCAGTTTCTCGCCCGCTGCAGCGGTTATTGACCAGGAACACCCGCTTTTTGCGCATTTAGGCTTCGATCCGCTCGATTTGGAGGGTCTGGCGCAACGCAGCGGCTTGACGATAGCCGAGCTATCCGCCATCCTGTTGCAACTTGAACTCGACGGGCGCATTGCTTCCCTGCCCGGGGGGTTATATCAACGCATCACTTAAATCACACTTATACATGTTCGACATTTTGCTTTTCCTGTTCGAAAGCTACTTCGATATCGGTAGCTATCCCGACAATGACAAACTCTCGGTCAAGCTGAGCGCAGCGGGCTTTGAGGAAGAAGACATCTCCCAGGCGCTGACCTGGCTGTCCGGCTTGAAGCAGCTCACCGAAGCCGAGTACCCCGAAAGCATCAACCACAGCGGAATCCGCATCTACACCGATTTCGAGGAGCAACGCATCAGCCCCGACGGCCTGCGTTTCCTCGCTTTCTGGGAACACAACAAGGTCATCACGCCCATCGAGCGCGAAATGATCATCGACCGCGTTTTGGCGCTGGGTCGCAAGAATCTGTCATTGGACAAGGTCAAACTCATCGTGCTGATGGTGCTGTGGAGCCGGCATGAAGACCTGGACCCGATGATCATCGAAGATTTGCTCACTCCCGCGGACGCCACACAGGCACACTAAGCTTAACCATGGCAACCAACTTACTTATCGTCGAGTCTCCGGCCAAGGCCAAGACTCTGAAAAAATATCTGGGCAAGGACTTCGAAGTCCTCGCATCCTACGGTCACGTGCGCGACCTGATTCCCAAGACCGGCGCCGTCGATCCCGACAACAACTTTGCCATGCAGTACGAGACCATCGCGCGCAACAGCAAACATGTGGACGCGATTGCCAAAGCCGCAGCGGAAGCCGACCACATCTATCTCGCACCCGACCCGGACAGGGAAGGGGAAGCAATCGCATGGCACATCTCGGAACTGCTCAAAGGTAAGCGCGCACTCAAGGGCAAGTCCATGCAGCGCGTGGTGTTCTACGAAATTACCGAGTCTGCGGTGCAGGCCGCCGTCGCCCATCCGCGCGAGATTTCGATCCCGCTGGTGAACGCACAGCAGGCGCGACGCGCGCTGGACTACCTGGTCGGTTTCAATCTGTCGCCGCTGTTGTGGCGCAAGATCCGTCCCGGTTTGTCGGCGGGGCGCGTGCAAAGTCCGGCGCTGCGTCTTATCGTCGAGCGCGAACTCGAGATCGAAAAGTTCAAAAGTCAGGAATACTGGTCAGTGCACCTGGACAGCCAGAAGAACAGCATCCCGTTCACCGCCAAGCTGTTCCAGTATCAAGGCAAGAAGCTGGAGCAACTCAGCATAGCCAGTCAGGCCGAATACGATGCGATCCACGCCAAACTGAACGACGCCAAGCTGCCACCGAAAGTGGTGCGCGTAGAAAAGAAAGCCAAACAACGCAACGCCGCCGCTCCGTTCACTACATCCACGCTGCAACAGGAAGCCGTGCGCAAACTTGGCATGACTTCCGACCGTACCATGCGTACCGCGCAATCACTGTACGAAGGCGTTGATATTGGCGGTGGAACAATCGGTCTCATCACCTACATGCGTACCGACTCGGTGAATTTGGCCAACGAAGCGGTGGCGGAAATTCGCGCTTACATCAGCGACAATTTTTCTGCCGAATATCTGCCGAGCAAGCAGCCCGTTTTCAAGAGCAAAGCCAAGAACGCACAAGAGGCCCACGAAGCGATTCGCCCGACTTCTATCCTGCGTACGCCCGACAGCTTGCGCGACTATTTGAACATCGACCAGATGCGTTTGTACGAAATGATCTGGAAACGCACGCTTGCGTGCCAGATGGCGGCTGCCCGTTTCGACACCGTGAGCGTCGACATCCGTTTGAGCAGTGACGACACCCTGTTCCGCGCCTCCGGTCAGACGCTGGTTTTCCCCGGTTTCATCGGCGTGTACATGGAAGACGTGGACGACGCGGAAGAAGAAGACAGCGCCAAGTTGCCGCCGTTAAACGAGGGCGATGTGCTGACCGCGGACAAACTCTACGGCGAACAGCACTTCACGCAACCGCCGCCGCGTTTTTCAGAAGCGAGTCTGGTCAAGTCGCTGGAAGAGTACGGCATCGGCCGTCCTTCCACGTACGCGACCATCATTTCCACGCTGCAGGCGCGCGAGTACGCCACGCTCGACAAAAAGCGCTTCATGCCCACCGACGTCGGTCGCGTGGTGATCAAGTTCCTCAACGAGCACTTCACGCGCTATGTGGACTACGGCTTCACCTCGAATCTCGAGGACGAGCTCGATGAAATTTCCGAAGGCAAGCGCGACTGGATTCCCGTGCTGGACGAATTCTGGAAGGGCTTCAACAAACTGCTGGGCGAGAAGAAGGACGTCGACCGCCCGGGCACCGAAATCCTGGAAGAGCCTTGCCCGAAATGCGGCAAGCCGCTATCCAAGCGTCTCGGCAAACGTGGCAGTTTCATCGGCTGCACCGCTTATCCGGAATGCGACTACACGCGCAGTCTGGCCGGCGAAGAAGAAGCGGGCGAAGCACGCAAGGAACTGGGTGTGCATCCGGAAACAGGACAAATCGTGCTGCTGTTGCGCGGACCTTATGGCCACTACGTGCAGCTCGGCGAAGTGGAAGAGGGCGCTAAAACCAAGCCCAAGCGCGTTTCCTGGCAGAAGGAAATGCCGCTGGAATCCGCCGATCTTGCTTCCGCTCTAAAGCTGCTCTCGCTTCCGCGCGAAGTCGGTACTCACTCCGAGACCGGCAAGAAAGTAATCGTCAACATCGGTCGTTTCGGTCCTTACATCGGCCACGACGGAAAATTCAAATCCATCCCGCGCACCGACAGCATTTTCGACATCGGCCTGGAGCGCGCGCTGGAACTGTTGGCGCAAGCCAAGACCGGCGGCAACACGGTGTTGCGCACAGTGGGCGAACACCCTGACGACAAGGCGCCGATCGAAGTGTGCAGCGGGCGTTACGGTCCTTACGTGCGCCACGGCAAAGTGAATGCAACCCTGCCCAAGGATGTGACGCCGGAAGCGGTCACGCTGGAAGAGGCTCTTGAATTGATCGCGGCCAAGGCTGCCAAGGGCGGCACAGGTAAGACAAAGACTGCGCGCAAACCGGCAGCCAAGAAAACCACTAAATCCAAAGCTGCGGCCAAACCCAAAACGGCTGTGAAAAAGGCTACGGTAAAGAAGGCCACAACCAAAACTGCGGCGGAAAAGCCCGCCGTCAAGAAGACGACCAAGGCTGCGACAACCAAAGCCAAGACGGCAACCACGAAAGTTGCGGCGAAACCCGCGGCCAAGAAACCTGCTGTCAAGAAACCGGCCGCCAAGAAGACCACCACCAAAAAGGCGGCTTGACGCCAATTCGTTTCAAGTTTGGAGCTGAAACGCTGCAGAACCACACCAAGCCGGCATCAATTCAATTGATGCCGGTTTTTTATTGCACGGCCACCATCGTCACCTTGTTGTGCAATCCTTCTTTCTTCATCATCTCGGTCGCCTTGTGCAGCTGCTCCTGGGTGACGTGCACTTGCACGGGCACCGCGATCCGCGACAGCCAGTCCAGACCCAGCGAATCCATGGACATCAGGTGAGCCGAGGTCAGATTCAGGTCCACGCGCAAGGCGTCGTGGAACCCCTCGATGTCGGCTTCTTCCAGTTTGGCGAGCACCGCGCTTTCGAGCCGGGCGCTGGATAGATAGAACAGCACGCCGCTCAGCTTGAGCACGATGCTGCCCCCCGCTCGGCTGACTTCAAGTTCCATGCGCGACAAACTGGCGATGTGCACCACAATCGAGAGAATCACACCCGAGAACAACGCCGTCTGTAGATCCGTGATGATGGACAGCACGGCCGGTACCAAAAACAGCCACTTCCGCACCGGACCGTGGCTGGCATGTTTGCGATAACGAGCCGGAGACATCATGCCCATCCCTACCAGAATCAGCGCGCCGCCCATGACGCTCATCGGCAACCAGGCCGCTATGTCGGCCAACGCAAAAGCCAGCACCACGGTGGATAGCGTCGCCACCACATGCGAATCCCAGCCGCCGCCCAGCGATTGCTTCAGGGTGGATTTGTTGTAGCTGTTGGCCACCGGCGCGCCGCTGAAGAACGCCATGAACAGGTTCTGCATGCCCTGGTTGGTGGCTTCTCTGACCGGACGGAAAGGTTCATCTGGATCGCGTATGGTCTTGGCCGCCGTCAGCGATTGCAGCGTGCCGACAATGGCAATCGCGAGCGCGGGGCCGCTGGCCATGTTGAACAGGATAGGCCATGTCACCTGGCGGAAATCCGGAATCGAGACAGTGAACAGATGCGGCGTCACCCAGCCCACGCGCTCCATGTCGCCACCGACAACCAGCGCCGCAATGCTGCCGCCTATGATGCCCGCCAACACCGCGTAGCGTTTGGTCGGTTTCCAGTTCATGGCGGCCACACCCGTCAATACCGATATTCCGGAAATGACGGCCGCCGTACGCGGCACGCTGCCGTCGAGGAAACGGTCCAGGCTCATCACGAAATGGAATACCGACCACTGAAATCCGCCGGGCTGCGCCAGACCCAGCGCCATCCACAGCGACGACATCACAAACGTAATGCCCACGCCGTAGATCAAACCGTCGATGACGGTCGTGGAAATATAGTCCAGCAGGTTCACCTTGCGCAGCATCAGCGCAAACATTAATTGATACAGCCCCACCAAAAAGCATAGCGTGACCACATAGCCCAGATACAGGTTGCTCTCGGGTGCGGCAAACGGCAGCAGGGCACCTCCGGTCATCACTGCAACGGCGGCATTCGGTCCGCCCACGCCGTAGCGGCTACCGAAAATGGCGCTGAACGCGCCGGCGTAAATCGAAGCCGCAACCATCACCGAAGGCGGCACACCGGCAATCAGCGCCAGTCCGATGGACACGGGGAATGCCGCCAGCGCCGACACCATGCCCGACACGAGGATCATTCTGATGTAGGCAAGATTCATGGATTGCTTTCTTTCGGTAGACCGACCGTGATCGTGTTCACAATGCGTATCCAGATCCAATTGCTGAATACCTGTACCGGATTCTTTTTGGTGAAATCTTCGGCCCGGCCGAGTTGCGTGAGATAGGCGGCCACGTCGAGCGCCTGCTGTTCGGTGAGGAACGGATGTTCGCGGGTTGCGCCCGGCGGCATATTGGCGTGAACAAATCCCGCCATGCGGAAGGGAGAGGAAATGGAGGCGGTCTTGTTGAACGAGTTTGGTCCGGCAATCGGCGGCGGAATCGCGCCGTTCATCCATTCGCGTCCACCCGTACCGGCAAAACCGTGACAGGCTTTGCAGTAGGTTTCATACACGAGTTCGCCCGCCAAAAAGCTCTGGCCCTTGCCCTGGGTATCGTATAGCAGCGGAATTCCCCGGCCCTCGGGAACGACGCCGATGGGCAGATGTTCTTTTTGCGCGAGCCAATTCGCGTAGAAATTCAGGTCGACGATTTCTTTCGCATCCAGCCCCAAGTCGAACGAGTTCATGCTGCGCGCAAAACACATGAGGATGCGCCGGTCGAATCGTACCGGCTGATTCATCGATGTCATCATGTGCGGCAACACCACCGCACCGTGCGCAATGCTGGACGCATTGACGAGATCGCCCGCATGGCGGTGGCAGGACTCGCAGTTCATTCCCGTGGGCCAGGAACCGGCAATCGGCCCGCGCATATGTGCGCGTGTATTGACGATCAGGTTGCAACCTTCGACCACATGTTTTGCCGGCGAGCCGGCCGGCCAACCTTTTTCGTCGAATTTCTCAGCGCAACGCGGCTCGGCCAGTTTTTTGTCGACATCGCCCAGCGTTGTTTGCGCACCCGGCGGCTCGATTTCGAAATACAAGTTGTCCTGTTTGGCCTTGGCCGCCATGTAGAAATACAGCGACGTTACGGTGTTGTCGGCTTTGTTTGGCGGGATGCCCTTATAGCGAGCAATCACCTCGCGTCGGATGGCTGTCGCCATGTCGATGGCTTCGCCGTGACGATCAATCTTGGGAAACTCCGTCCACAGCCTGGCCAGCGTCTTGTTCTGCTTGCCGTCGTGGCAGTCGACACAATCGGGATGCTGTCCCTTGGGAATGAAGCGGCTCAGCATGCGCGCTGTGTCGTTCGCAATCAGGCAACCCTTCCACACAAACTCTTCCGAATGTCCGTGGCGGCCCAGTTCTTCTCCCAGGTCCGTTTCGCAAACTGCGCTGGGAATCTTGTTTCCCGGAACGAAGTCGATGCCGTTGATCGTGATGTAGCCGATCGAACCCGTGGCGATCAATGCGGCCGCCATGGTCAGGTAGTGATGCTTCAGGATTTTTTTTACGCGAGTGAATCTTGTGGAGTGCATCTGGGCGGGTAATTGTTATGGGTAGGGCACTGCTTTTGTTTCTACCGCAAGTATGCCGCAACCGTAGCTGTGTTTGCTTGCGGCAAATCAAAGTCGCCGGTGTATTGGCAGCGAATTTCTCGCCGCCAATGCCGCGACGCGAATGTGCTGTTGGATCAGGTCTGCGGCGAGTAGCGGTAGTGGCCAGTGATCTCGAAATCAAACAAACGATCTTCGATCACGGTTCCCCAGCCTATATTGTGAATCACCAACGGAACGCCCGACCCGGACAGTTGATCGGAAACGACACCGATGTGCGGCACCCCGGACGTCAGGCGCCAGGTGACGATGTCACCCGGCTGGTATGTGCGGGAGTCTTTGCCGATTGCCAGCGTCTTGCCGTTGCGTTTGAAAAAGGTGGCGAGATTCGGTACGCGGCGGTGATCAATGTTGGAATCCGGCGCTTTGTTGTTCCACGAACGCGGATAAGCATCCCAAGCCTTGACCATGTCCCGGTGAACGAGGAGTTGCAAATCCGCACCGAGCTTTCGATAGGCCCGTATCACTACGTCGGTGCACACTCCGCGTTGCAGGGGAATATCCCCTCCCGGGTAGGCAATTTTTTGATAGCGACTGTCATAGAACAGGGTGACGCCGACTTGCTCCTTTGCCGCCTCGACAAGTTTCAGTTGCTGGGTGTCGTCGGCAAATACCGAGGCGGAAAAGATCAGTGCTGGTAACAGGATTCGTAACATGAATTTGAAGTTCTATTGCTCGTCAGCGTAGCGTACGTTATTGACCCGTTTGCATCAATGTCCAAAGCGAAAGAAAGCAATCGTCCCGATTCCCGCCAGCAGCAGCAGAACCTGGCGCAGGGATGCGGAAACAGTCATCTTCCGATGCAGGCTTGGAATCAAGTCTGCCGCCGCGATGTAGATAAAGCTCGCCGCAGACAGCGCGAGAATATACGGAACCGCTGCGCGCGTTTCGCCCAGCCAGAAGTAGGCGATCACTGCACCCGGCAGCGTGGCCGCAGATGAAAGCCCGTTGAGCAGGAGGGCTCGCCCGCGCGCGTAGCCATTGTCCAACAGGATGGCAAAGTCGCCGACTTCCTGCGGGATTTCGTGCGCGATCACGGCCATTGCCGTGGCGATACCCAGCGGGATCGACGTGAGGAAAGCGGCGGCAATCACCACGCCGTCCACGAAATTGTGAAACGCATCACCGGTCAGGATGAGCGGCCCGGCGCGCCCATGTACCGCACAGCCCGCCTCATGGCAATGCCGCCAGAGCACGAGTTTTTCGAGCACAAAGAACAACACCATACCAGCCAGCACGGTGGCCGTTACTGCCAGCACCGGCGCCTTCGCCAGGCTGGACGGGAGCATTCCCAAAAAGGCTGCGCCGAGCAGTGTTCCGGTCGCGTAGCTGATCAGACACGGCACCAGCCCCTGGCGGATGCCTTGCGGAAATAACAACAGCAGGGACGAGACAGCGATGGCAGCAACGCTGCCCAAGACGCTGAACCCGATTATGTAGAGCAGCATTGAATCTCCTTTCATCCAGTCGGCGCGCGTCCTGCTGCCCGCGCGCCGACCGCGGTTCGTCTATCAGTGCCCCTCGACGCAAATCTCGCGCCGAGCCACTGCCAGCGCCGTACGCGTCAGTAACATTCCGATCAGCAAGGTAAGCACTGTCAGCAGACCGATGGCAAGCCATGCATAGAACGCATAGCCGGTCGCCTTTGCCATGACGAGCGTGGCAATCGTGATCGCCGCAACGGGAAAGGAGTAAGCCCACCAGGATAGAAAAAACTTGATGCGGCTGAAATAGCTGAACTGACTCAACACCAGGACCGTAAAGAACAGCGCGATGAAGTAGAGCACCCGACCAAAGGAATCGACCCCGCCAGTGAGGTTGAACCAGGAAATGAAACCCACCGCTGGCGGTGCAATAAATATGAAGAGCGTGGGCATGAAGCGTTCCGGCAGACTGCCGTGGAAAATGATGCGGTAAAAAATGATGGCAGTGAGTACCGGCCAGAAGAACAAGCCGAGGCTGAAAAAGAACCAGGAGATATCGGGCGTGGCATGTTGCATGCCTGCCACCGGCACCAGAATGTTACCCACCACCGGAATGAACCAGGCGGGATTCAGATGTGCGATCTCATACTTGGTATGGTGTATCCAGGAAGACAGCACATAGAGAGTTATGCCCGCGTGCAGCACGGTTCCCACCACCCACAGCCAGAAGGAAAGCACCGGGGCGATGGGCATGTAAGCGATCCCCAACAGCAGAAGACTGATGGAGATGGTCGGCACGAAAGCCAGTTTCACCGGATGCAGGATCTCGCCCAGCACATCCTTCGGATATTTGAACGCCTTGACGATATACAGCACCGCCAGAAACACGAATATCAGCGTGGTGATGCCCAGCAGCATGATGCTTGGATGAAAACTTGTTTCGAAAAAATGTTCTGCGCGGCCCCAGGCGATGGTAAAGCCGCACATTCCCATCACCAGTGCGAACCAGGAAATCGGGAAATTTTGCAGACGGGCATTGCTTTCAGTCATTTTGCACTCCTTGACGTTTGAATCGGTAAACGCAAAATCCAGAACTCGGGAAACTGTTTCGGTTTCCTGTTTATTAGTTTATGCGCTTGTGTTTTGCAGGAGCCAGCTTGCTGGCGAGAACTAAGCGGAGCGGGGCGGGGCGCGCGCCACAAAAGCGGCGAACGTTATAGAACGGAAAGTTGAAGAATCAGAAGATGAGGCGGTTGTAAAACCTGCTGCAAAATCGAAATCGAAGCCGCAGCTGCCGACCGCGCTTCCGATCTGCGCATATGCCGCGCACTTCTCGCAGTACGCTTCGTGCGGCAACGACTGGTCATGCGAGTGTTCCTCCAGCGAATGCACGATGCCGTGCGCCATCGCACCTTGCTGTGCGAACAGCAAGGCAAGCACGAAGAACAGCGGCAGGAACAAACGTGACGATCTCATGGCGGCCCAACCTTAACAAAGGCGCTGAGGGGCGGCAAGCATCGTTTGCTCAATTGGGAAAATATTTGTGGATAGTTTGGTTTGCGCAAACTGCTATTCAGCCTAAATCCATATCTCCAGATTCGGGAAATCCGTGGCAGTGATGAATTTGGCGATTATGAAGGCCACCTCGAAATTAGCTCTTGAATTTCTCTCCTGGCCCCTACCCCTCAACGACATCCTGAAAGCGGCTTATAGCTCGTTTTGAGCGGCCTGCGCTGGAAGCCGCGTGACTATTGGGGTTTGTGAAGCTGAGTCAAAATCAATTCGAAAATGCTGGGTGTTGGAATGTTAGACCTGACCTCCCGCGTTTTGCTGGACCTTTAATATTTATAAGCCCGATTTTATTTTTTCGAGCTTAGCTTGTAATTCTGCCAAAACCCTCTTGGAGGTTCTCACGCGGTTTATGTAGCCAAGTGTGTACAAGGACACTAGATATGCAAAAGTACCATTAGCAAATTGGATCACACTTATTCCAGGTACTGTTACGGAGCTAATCATTATCGATATTGCGAAGAGAGCTGCAATAAATAAAAGAGAGCGAAATATGAAGAGATACAATTCCCTGTCAGAATCTCTAAGTTTTGTAATTCTAAATATTTCCTTTTCTATCGCTGCAGCCTTGCGCTTTTTATTCCAAGAAGTCAGAAATATCAAACTACCCTTGAACACGGGGATAGCGCCAATAATGCCAAGAAATATCCCGATATTTTCTTTTGTGAGAAATTCCATCGTAAATACCAAAGTATCTTAACGTTGTACGTTGATAGCTTAACGTCTACACATCCAGATTCTTCACACCCAGCGCATTCTTCTCAATAAACGCACGGCGCGGTTCCACCACATCACCCATCAACGTCGTGAATATCTCGTCCGCACCCACAGCGTCCTCGATGCGCACTTTGAGCAAAATGCGGTTCTTCACATCCATGGTGGTTTCCCACAACTGCTCGGGGTTCATCTCGCCCAGTCCTTTGTAACGCTGGATGCTGACGCCCTTCTTGGCATCTTCCAACAGCCATTCGATGGCTTGCTTGAAGCTGGTTACGCCGCGTTTCTGTTCGCCGCGCATGGCGTAGGAGGTCGGGGAGATCAGGCCGTTGAGCGCGTCGGCGGTGTGGCGGATCTGCACGTAGTCGCCGCTGTGCAGGAATTCTCGGTCCAGGTAGCTCAGCGAGTAGTTGCCGTGGAAAAGTTTTTCCAGACGCAGACGCAGTTCGCCGTTGATGTCGGTTTCGACTTCGGCGCGGATGACGCCGCCGCAAACGTCTTCCAGCAGCTTGGCGCTTTCTTTTGCCTTGGCTTCGTCGTCCAGCGACAGGGCTGGCAGGATGAGCAGGGCGTGGCTGGCTTCGGGTGCGATGAAGTGCGAGAGGCGGTCGATGACGGCTTCGGCCAGGAAGTATTGCTTGGCGATCTCGCCCAGCGCTTCACCTTGGATGGGCGTGGCATCAAGCGCGGGATAGAACGCGGCGTTGTTGAGGGCGGAGCCAAGCATGTAGTTTTTGAGCTCGTGTTCGTCCTTCAGATAGCGCTCGTCACGGCCTTGTTTGATCTTGTACAGCGGCGGCTGGGCGATGTAGATGTGGCCGCGCTCGACCAGTTCCGGCATCTGGCGGTAGAAGAAGGTGAGCAGCAGGGTGCGGATGTGTGCTCCGTCCACGTCCGCGTCGGTCATGATGATGATGCGGTGGTAGCGCAGCTTGTCGGCGTTGTATTCCTCCTTGCCGATGCCGGTGCCCAGCACGGTGATCAGGGTGACGATTTCCTGCGAGGAGATGAGCTTCTCGAAGCGCGCTCGCTCGACGTTGAGGATCTTGCCCTTGAGCGGCAGGATAGCCTGGAACTTGCGGTCGCGGCCTTGCTTGGCGGAGCCGCCGGCGGAGTCACCCTCGACCAGGTACAGCTCAGACAGGGCAGGGTCCTTTTCCTGGCAGTCGGCAAGTTTGCCCGGCAGCCCGATGCCGTCCAGAATTCCTTTGCGGCGTGTGAGTTCGCGTGCCTTGCGGGCGGCATCGCGGGCACGGGCGGCGTCGATGATCTTGTTGCAGATGATCTTGGCGTCGACCGGGTTTTCCAGCAGGAAGTCGGTCAGTTTCTGCGCAACCACTTCCTGTACGGCGGGCTGCACTTCGCTGGAAACCAGCTTATCTTTGGTCTGGGACGAGAACTTGGGGTCCGGCACTTTCACCGACAGCACGCAGGTCAGTCCTTCGCGCATGTCGTCACCCGTGGTGTCCACTTTGGCTTTCTTGGCCAGTTCGTTGTCTTCGATGTATTTATTGATGACGCGAGTCATCGCCATGCGCAGGCCGGTCATATGGGTACCGCCGTCGCGCTGGGGAATGTTGTTGGTAAAGCACTGTACGACTTCGGAGTAGCTGTCATTCCATTGCATGGCGACGTCGACGGTGATGTTGTCTTTTTCGCCGCTAGCCTGGAAGCACTTGGGGTGCAGCACGGCTTTGCTTTTATTCATGTATTCGACGAAGCCGCGCACACCGCCGGAATAGGCGAAGTTTTCACTCTTGCCGGTGCGCTGGTCTATCAATTCGATCTTGACGCCGTTATTCAGGAAAGACAGTTCGCGCAAACGCTTGGCAATGATCTCGTAGTGAAACTCGACCAGACCGAAGATTTCCTTGTCGGCCAGGAAGTGAACTTCGGTGCCGCGTTTCTGGCTTTCGCCGAGTTCGCGCATGGGCGAAACTTCAACGCCGTTTTGAGTCACGACCAGCCTGTCTTTGACTGCGCCGCGTATGAACTCGATGCCGAACTTCTTGCCGTCGCGGTAGGTTGTCAGCTTGAGCCATTCGGACAGACCGTTGACGCAACTCACACCCACGCCGTGCAGACCACCGGATACCTTGTAGCTATTCTGGTTGAACTTGCCGCCAGCGTGCAGCACAGTTAGCACGATTTCTGCAGCGGAGCGCTTGGGTTCGTGCTTGTCGTCGAACTTGATGCCGATGGGAATGCCTCGGCCGTTGTCCGAGACCGAGATCGAATTGTCGCCATGAATGATGACTTTGATGTCGTCGCAGTGTCCAGCCAATGATTCGTCAATGGCGTTGTCCACCACTTCGAACACCATATGGTGCAGACCGGTACCGTCGGATGTATCACCGATGTACATGCCGGGGCGTTTGCGCACTGCTTCCAAGCCTTCGAGTTGCTGGATACTTGATTCGTCGTAGTTATCGCTCATGTGTCTTTTTTACTTTCGTTACTGTTTCACGTGGAACAAATTTAGATGCGCATCGGCATGACTACATATTTATAGTCATCCTTCTCCGGGATCGTAATCAGAAGACTGCTGTTCTGGTCGCCGAACGACAGAACGATGTTCTGAGTGCTGATGTTGTTGATCCCGTCCAGCAGGTAGTTCACGTTGAAGCCGATATCCAGCGATCCGCCCTGGTAGTCGTTTTCGATGTCTTCCTGGGCTTCTTCCTGCTCACTGTTGCTGCTGATGATGCGCAGGTTCTTCTCGGTCAGCAGTAGGCGCACTCCCCGAAACTTCTCGTTGGACAGAATGGCTGCACGCTGCAGGGCTTGCAGAATGGTCATGCGGTCCAGTGTCAGGTGATTGGTGTGGGTAGGAATCACGCGGTTGTAGTCGGGGAATTTACCGTCGATCACCTTGGAAGTCAGCACCACGTCGGCAAAGGAAATACGAACCTGCTTCTCTGCCAGTTCCAGTTGAACCGTGTCTTCGGAATCGGCCAGCAGTTTCAGCAACTCGTTTACCGTCTTGCGGGAAAGAATGACTTCCTGCTTTTTGTGGCTTTCTGCCAGTTCTTCGCTGATGAAAGCCAGGCGGTGTCCGTCTGTCGCGATGAGTTTGATGCTGGTGCCGTCGATGACCAGCAGCACGCCGTTCAGGTAATAGCGGATGTCCTGTTGAGCCATCGCGTATTGCACCGAACTCAGCAGGCGACGTAATACGCCCTGTTGAATCTGTACCTTGGCTGCTCCCGTCAATTGTTCTGCTAGCATGGGGAAATCGGGAGCTGGCAGGGTCTGTAGGCTGAAGCGGCTCTTGTTGGCTTTGACCAGCAGTTTGTTTTCCTGGTCATCCAGGGAAACGATGCTGTTGTCCGGAATGGCGCGCAGGATTTCCTGGAGTTTCTTGGCTGAAATGGTGATGGAGCTTTCGGTACCGTCCAATTCAGCCTTGAGCTGGGCTTCGATCTGGATCTCAAGATCGGTGGTGATGAACCTTGCACCGTCTTTGTTCTTCTTGATAAGTACGTTTGAAAGAATAGGTAATGGCTGCTTGCGCTCTACGATACCAACGACTGCTTGCAGCGGTTTTAGTAAATCGTTTCTGGCTATTTGCTTAATGAACATATCTATCCTTTATATTTTTTAAATACTTAACAACAATAATAATGGGCACTAAATTCTGGGATAACTGGTATTTCTCTTACGTCACAACTACTTATTAGCTTTTATTCTTGTTGATAAAGACGCTCTTTAGTGCTGGTTGATTGTGCATAACTATTTCACTACAGCGATAACACAGGTTCATCTACAAACTATACACAAGCTATACATGCTTATCCCCGCAGGGTCTGGTTCAACAGGTTGAAGTCGGCATTCAATGCGGAATCGCTGTTGCGCAGGGATTCTATGGTCTTGCAGGCATGCAATACGGTTGAATGGTCGCGTCCACCGAAAGCATTGCCGATCTCGGGCAGGCTTAACTGGGTCAACTCGCGCGCCAGGGCCATGGCAATCTGGCGAGGGCGGGCAATTACCCGGGTACGTTTCTTTGATAGCAATTCAACGATCTTGATGCGATAAAAATCGGCCACAGTCTTCTGGATGTTCTCCATGGAGACTTGTTTGTTCTGCGCGGCTAGCAAGTCCTTGAGTGCTTCTTTGGCTAGATCTATTGTGATCGGGCGCTTGTGAAAGCGCGCAAAGGCCTCGATACGGTTAAGTGCGCCTTCAAGTTCGCGGATGTTGGAGCGTACGTGTTTGGCAATGAAGAAGGCGACGTCTTCGCTGATCGGTGAACCGCTGGTGGTCGACTTTTGCAGCAGGATAGCCACGCGCATCTCCAGCCCCGGCGGCTCGATGGCCACCGTTAAGCCGCAGGTAAAGCGCGATGTTAGACGCGGCTCTATGCCGGTGATCTCTTTCGGGAAGGTGTCGCAGGTGATGACAACCTGCTTGTTGGTGTCGATGAGCGAATTCAGGGTGTAGAAGAATTCCTGTTGCGTGCCCGGTTTGTCGGCGATGAACTGGATATCGTCTATCAGCAGCAGATCCAGCGAATTATAGAATTGCTTGAATTCGTCGAAGTTTTTGGTCTGGAATGCCCTGACGACGCCGGAAATATAGTTGGTCGCATGGATGTAGCAGATCCTGGCCTGTGGATTCTGTTTGGCGACCAGATTGCCTATGGATTGCAGCAAATGGGTCTTGCCCAAACCGACTCCGCCATAAATAAACAATGGGTTATAAGCAACGCCGGGCGTTTCGGAGACCTGAATTGCAGCGGCATGCGCCAATTGGTTGGCCTTACCGGTCACGAACGTGTCGAATACCAGGGCCGGATTGAGTTTGTTCGGGTTCTTGGCTGCGACTTTTGCGGCGGGAGCGGCGTTCCTGGCAGCAACAGGCTCAACGATCATTTCTGTGACCGGTTTTGCGCCCTTTTTCTCGATGCGCAACTCGATTTGCGGAGGGGCAGAAAAGAAGGGCAGGGCGCGCTTGGAGATTTCGGGCAAAAACCGCTCCTGGACGATGCGCAGCGTGAAGCTGTTGGGGGCGGTGAGTACGAGTTTGTCTCCATCGATCTCGAAAATCAACGGCTTAATCCATGAATTGTATTGTTGTAGTGGAAGCTGCTCTTTGAAATAACTCAAACAGCTGCCAGACAAACTCTGAGCAGACATAGGCAAAAAATGTATCGCAATTATTCGGATGCATTCTACAAGCTATGCCAAAAGTTATCCACAGCATAAAAAGACTTGACAGGAAAGCCGCCAACGATTGTAATCGCGCGCTTTTCAACAGTAAAACAGTCAGGAGTAAGAGCATGAAACGCACATATCAACCGTCGGTTACCAAAAGAAAACGCACTCATGGCTTTCTGGTTCGCATGAAGACCAAGGGCGGACGCGCCGTTATCGCTGCACGTCGCGCACGCGGCCGTGTACGTCTTGGCGTGTAAGCCAAAAGAAGTCCTGACTTTACCCCGGCGCTATAGGCTGTCGCGCCGGGAGGGATTTTCCCGGCTGCTGCATCAAAGGGCACAAACCGATTCATGGTTTGCCGTCCACAGCGAAACGAATTCGGCCGGGCATGCGCGCTTGGGCATGACGGTCAGCAAGCGAGTCGTACCTGCTTCGACACAGCGAAATGTAGCTAAACGATTGATTCGTGAGTGTTTTAGGCATTGCGCACGACACGGGGCAGCAAAGGACGTGGTGATTCGGTTGCGTAAACCGCTGGATAAGAAAGATCATCCGCGCGCCAGAGCGACTTTGGACGGGATGCTCAAAACCGTACTGGCTGCCAAATGAAAACCATCTTGTTGCTACTGGTTCGGGGATATCAGCTCATTGTGAGTCCCGCGCTTCCTCCCTCGTGCCGATTCAGCCCCTCTTGCTCGCAATTCTCGATAGAAGCCATCACCAAGTATGGCGCTCTCAAGGGCTTATGGCTGTCTATCAAGCGGGTGATTCGTTGCAATCCTTGGAATCCGGGCGGATACGATCCCGTCCCATAATTAAATACAGGTGAAACTTAGATGGACATGCGGCGGTTGTTCTTATTCCTGATCTTTTCCTTCTCCCTCATCGTGCTCTGGAGCGAATGGCAGCGCCAAAACGCGCCCGTAGCGCCTGTGGTTGCCGAGAATGCTCCGTCTGTGGACCCTTCCATACCGGCACAGCCTGCAAGGATTGCGCAGCAAGCCCCGGTGTCCGCGCCGGTAGAGGCCCAAAAGGCGCCGGCCGGCAAGAATATCGTTGTGACGACCGATACATTCCGCGCGGTGATCAACACCATGGGCGGCAACATTCAGCACCTGGACTTGCTGCAGCACAAGGATGCGGACGATCAAAGCAAGCCGATGGCTTTGCTGCAGCAACAGGGACAACACACGTATTTCGCGCAATCCGGCCTGTTGGGAAAAGATCTGCCGACTCATAACGCCGAGTTTTCCGCAGCCGGCGAGGCATTCCAGCTGGAACAAGGCAAGGACACACTTGAAGTTCGTTTGGCTGCGATGAATACAGGCTCTGCAAAAGTGACCAAGGTGTACACCTTTCACCGCGCAAGCAATCTGATCGACGTTGCCTACGAAATCGAGAACCTCGGCAAGGAAGCGCTGCTGCCTTCGGCCTATTTCCAGTTGGTGCGCGACTCTGAAGTGCTGGGCGGCGCATCCACGTTTGTTCCGACCTACACCGGCCCGGCTATCTATACCGATCTGGAAAAATTCCAGAAATTCGAGTTTTCCGACATTGAGAAGAACAAAGTCAAGCTACCGGCCAATCCGGACAACGGCTGGATAGGCATGCTGCAGCACTATTTCGTTTCTGCCTGGCTGCCCGCAGCCAAGGGGGAGCGCGAGTTCTACACCAAGAAGCTGGATGGAAACCTGTACTCGGCCGGCGTCGTATTGCCTGTCGCGAGCATAGAGCCCGGCCAGACCGGACGTATTTCCACAACTTTGTATGCCGGCCCCGCCCAAACCAAGCTGGACGAGATTGCGCCAGGACTGGGCCTGACCGTGGATTACGGTTGGTTGACCATTTTCTCCACGCCGCTGTTCTGGCTCATGTCCCATATCAACGACCTGGTGAACAACTGGGGCGTCTCCATCATCCTGCTGACCGTGCTGATCAAGCTCGCGTTCTTCCCGCTGTCTGCGGCCAGCTACCGTTCCATGGCCAAGATGCGCGTGGTCGCGCCCAAGCTTGAACAAATCAAGAAGCAGTACGGCGACGACCGCGAACGCCTGAACAAGGCCATGATGGAGTTGTACAAGACGGAGAAAATCAATCCGCTGAGCGGCTGCCTGCCGGTTCTGATCCAGATTCCGGTGTTCATCGCGCTGTATTGGGCCATTCTGGCCAGCGTCGAACTGCGCCACGCGCCGTTCATGTTGTGGATTCAGGATTTGTCCGCAACCGATCCCTATTACGTCCTTCCGCTCATCATGGGCATCAGCATGTTCCTCCAGAGCAAGCTGAACCCGCTGCCGCCGGACCCTATCCAGGCCAAGATGATGCAGATCATGCCAATCGCGTTCAGCGTGGTGTTCTTCTTCTTCCCGGCGGGACTGGTGCTGTACTCCGTCGTGAACAACATTCTCTCCATCGGCCAGCAGTGGTACATCACACGCGCTACCGAGTCCGCAACCAAAGGTGCAAGCAAGGCCTGACAATATCGCGGCGATTGCCACCGCCCCCGGGCGCGGTGGCATCGGCGTGGTGCGGGTTTCCGGGCGGGGGCTGGCTGAAATGGCCTCCGTACTGACCGGACGCCAACTCGTTCCCAGACTCGCCACCTATACTTCCTTTTTATCTGCCGACGGCACGACTCTGGATCAGGGCATCGCGCTGCTGTTTGCCGCTCCCCATTCCTATACCGGCGAAGAAGTGCTTGAACTGCAGGGACACGGCGGACCCGCCGTGTTGCAATCCGTGCTGCAGCGCTGTCTCGAACTGGGCGCAAGACTCGCGCAACCGGGCGAATTCACGCAACGCGCCTACCTCAACGACAAGATGGATCTCGCCCAGGCTGAAAGCGTGGCCGATCTCATCGACGCCACCACCGAACAAGCCGCGCGCAGCGCCATGCGCTCTCTGCAGGGTGAGTTCTCAGCAGCCATAAACGGCGCGGTCGCCCAACTGATCGACCTGCGCATGTTGGTCGAGGCAACCCTGGACTTTCCGGAAGAAGAAATCGGCGATGCCGACCGCAATCTGTGCGCCGCCAAGTTGGCCACATTGCGGCAAGAAGTCGCGCGCATCGAAGGTTTGGCCAAACTGGGCAGCATTCTGCGCGAAGGCGCGCAAGTCGTGCTGGTTGGCGCACCCAACGCCGGGAAGTCCAGCCTGCTGAATCGTCTGGCAGGCGAGGAGGTGGCACTGGTTTCCGAAATACCGGGCACCACCCGCGATGCGATCCGCCAGGCGCTGCAAGTGAAAGGCGTGCCGCTGCACCTGATCGATACTGCCGGACTGCGTGAAACGGCAGATGTGGTCGAACAAATGGGCATTGCACGCACGCAACTGGCATTGACGCGGGCCGATGTGGTGCTGGTGTTGCTGGATGAATCGCAACAACGCACCGGGCCGGAAGATCAAGCCATACTGGCACAATTGCCATCCAAGATTCCCCGCCTGTATCTGCACAACAAGATCGACCTGAGCGGGCATGAAGCGGGCGTCGAAGTGCGTAACGCAGAATGTCACCTCTACCTCTCGGCCAAGACCGGGGCGGGCATGGAGACGTTGCAGGATAAATTGCTGGAAACCATAGGCTGGCATCAGGAAACGGGCGTGTTCATGGCGCGCGCGCGACATCTGGAAGCGCTTTCTCAAGCCGAACGGCATCTGGCCGACGCGCAACAACAACTTGCTCGTCCCGAGCTGTTCGCCGAAGAGTTGCGTCAGGCACAAGGCGCGCTCAACAGCATTACAGGCGAATTTTCTGCTGACGACCTGCTGGGCGAGATTTTCAGCCGGTTTTGCATCGGGAAATGACTTTAAGAGTGTTTCACGTGAAACAATTGGCCGCGCAAAGTTAGGGTCGGGTATTATTTTTGAGTTATGATGCGCGTCCTCATTTTTGTGGATGTCGAATGCGCGACCCGAAACAATTCGATGTCATCGTAATCGGTGGCGGCCATGCCGGAACGGAAGCCGCTCTGGCGAGCGCCCGCGCGGGTTGCGCCACGCTGTTGTTGACTCACAACATTGAAACGCTGGGCGTGATGTCCTGCAATCCTTCCATCGGCGGCATCGGAAAAGGCCATTTAGTCAAGGAAGTAGACGCGCTTGGCGGCGCCATGGCAGCCGCGACGGACGAAGGCGGCATCCAGTTCCGTATCCTGAACGCATCCAAAGGTCCGGCCGTTCGCGCGACCCGCGCGCAAGCCGACCGCGCCTTGTACAAGCTGGCGATTCGCAGGCGCCTGGAAAACCAGCCTAATCTCCTGCTGTTTCAACAACCTGCAGAAAAACTCCTGATAGAACAAGGCCGCGTAGTTGGCGTGCAGACCCAACTCGGCTTGAGCTACTACGCCAAATCGGTGGTCCTGACGACCGGAACCTTCCTCGCCGGATTGGTGCATGTGGGCTTGACGAATTATCCGGCAGGCCGCGCGGGCGATCCGCCTTCCGTGGGGCTTGCGCGCAATTTGCGCGAACTGGGCCTGCCCATCGGTCGCCTGAAAACCGGCACACCGCCGCGCATCGACGGGCGCAGCATCGATTACTCCGTGATGCAGGAACAGCACGGTGATACGCCGGTTCCGGTGTTCTCGTTTTTGGGCCATGCGTCGCAACATCCGCGGCAAATGCCGTGCTGGGTTACCCAGACCAACGAGCGCACTCACGAAATCATACGCAACGGTTTGGGCGAGTCTCCTTTGTTTACGGGTGTCATCGAGGGAGTGGGCCCACGCTATTGCCCGTCCATTGAAGACAAGATCACGCGCTTTGCGGGCAAGGCCTCGCACCAGATCTTTCTGGAGCCGGAAGGGCTGACCACGCACGAGATTTATCCGAACGGCATTTCGACCAGCCTTTCCTACAACACCCAGCTGGAACTGGTGCGCTCGATCAAGGGGTTGGAAAACGCGCATATCACGCGTCCCGGCTACGCCATCGAATACGACTATTTCGACCCGCGCGGACTGAAGTTGTCCTTGGAAACCAAGACCATAGGCGGCCTGTTCTTGGCCGGGCAGATCAACGGCACGACCGGCTATGAAGAAGCGGCCGCGCAAGGTTTGCTCGCTGGCGTGAATGCCGCGCTGCAGGCAAAAGAGCAGGAAGCCTGGTGCCCGCGCCGCGACGAAGCGTATCTGGGCGTGATGGTGGACGATCTGATCACGCGCGGCGTTTCCGAACCCTACCGCATGTTCACCAGCCGCGCGGAATACCGCTTGCAGTTGCGCGAAGACAACGCCGACATGCGACTCACCGAGATTGGCAGAAAGCTGGGCTTGGTGGACGATGTGCGCTGGCAAGCCTTTGAAGAAAAACGCGAAAAAATCTCGCGCGAACTGGAGCGCCTGAAATCCACCTGGGTGAATCCACGCATGCTGGACAAGGCCGATGCAGAACGCGTGTTGGGCAAGGAGATCGAGCGCGAATATAGCCTGTACGATTTGCTGCGCCGTCCCGAAGTGAGCTATGCCGCCTTGATGACTTTGCCCGGCGCGCAAGCGACAGAGGCGTCTGAAGTTGCCGAGCAAGTCGAAATTTTGGCTAAGTATCAAGGTTATATCGAACGTCAGGTGGGCGAGATTGCACGCCAGGAAGGCCAGGAAACAACCAAGCTCCCGGAAAATATGGATTACTCAGTGGTGCGCGGACTGTCCATTGAAGTGCGGCAGAAGCTGAACCAGCATCAGCCGCAGACGGTTGGGCAGGCGGGGCGCATCTCGGGCGTGACCCCGGCCGCGATTTCCCTGTTGCTCGTGCATTTGAAGCGGGGCTTCAAACAAGACAAAGCGGCATGAGTCTGGAACGGCAATTGGCGGCGGGCATTACCCGCATGGGTTTGGAAGTGGCGCCTGACCAGCAGGCAAAACTGCTGGAATATCTGGCTTTGCTGCACAAATGGAACGCGGTGTACAACCTCACGGCGATACGCCAGCCGGAGCAAATGGTGAGCAATCACTTGCTCGACAGCCTGGCCGTACTGCCGCATCTGTGGCCGCAGCGCTGGTTGGATGTGGGCTGCGGAGCAGGGCTGCCGGGCGTCGTTCTGGCGGTGATGCGGCCGGAGTGGTCGTTCACTTTGCTGGACAGCAATAGCAAGAAAACCGGCTTCGTGCAGCAGGCGGTCATCGAGCTGGGTTTGCGTAACGTGGAAGTCCGTTGCGAGCGGGTGGAGCAGTGGCAGGTGCAGCAAAAGTATGATGGGATAATTTCCCGTGCATTTGCCGAGGCAGCCGATTTTGTAACACTGACTCGGCATTTGCTGGCGGACGGCGGTCGTTGGGCTGCCATGAAAGGCGCGCCGGAGCAGGAACTGGCGCGGCTTCCCGCAGAAGTAGTAGTGGAAAATGTATTTTCGTTGCAGGTTCCCGAATTGGAAGCTGCCCGCAGTTTGGTCGTATTGGGAGTGAGAAAATGAGCAAGATACTGGCAATTACCAATCAAAAAGGCGGCGTGGGCAAAACCACAACGACCGTTAACCTTGCGGCTAGCCTGGGCGCGGCGAAGCAGCGCGTGCTGCTGATCGACCTCGACCCGCAAGGCAATGCGACCATGGGCAGCGGCATCAACAAAGCCGACCTTGAAATGACAGTCTACGATGTGCTCATGGGCGAAAAAACCATCGTCGAGGCACGCATTCGCTCCGCCGAATGCAAATACGACATCTTGCCCGCGAACCGCGAGTTGGCCGGCGCCGAGATCGAGCTGGTGGAAGTGGAAGGGCGCGAAATGCGCCTCAAAGAAGAATTGCAGCCCGTCCTGGACGAATACGATTACATCCTGGTCGATTGCCCGCCTGCATTGAACCTGCTCACGCTGAACGGATTGTGCGCCGCGAAATCGGTGATGATTCCCATGCAATGCGAATATTACGCACTGGAAGGTCTGAGCGACCTGGTCAACACCATTCGCAAGGTGCGCGAAAACCTCAACCCGGATCTGGAAATCGAAGGCTTGTTGCGCACCATGTTCGACCCGCGCAATGCGCTGGCGCAACAAGTCTCGGACCAGTTGCAGCAACACTTCGGTGACAAAGTCTACCGTACCGTCATTCCGCGCAACGTGCGTCTGGCCGAAGCGCCCAGCTTTGGCATCCCCGCGCTGTATCACGACAGCCAATCCAAGGGGACGCTGGCCTATCTGGCGCTGGCGGGCGAAATGCTCAATAACTCGACGGCGCAGGTCGCTGCATAACAAGTTTCAATAAGGGAAAATCATGGCAAAACCGATCAAGGGACTGGGGCGCGGCCTGGACGCGCTGCTTTCCGGCAACACCACTTCGAAACAGAACGACGTACTGCGCGACCTGAAAGTCGAGCAGCTCAAGCCCGGCAAATACCAGCCGCGCAGCCGCATGGACGAAGCATCGCTGAACGAACTCGCCGCCTCGATCCGCGTGCAGGGCGTGATGCAGCCGATCCTGGCGCGCGAACTGCCAGAGGGCGGTTACGAAATCATCGCCGGCGAACGCCGCTGGCGCGCGGCGCAACTGGCCGAACTGAAGATCGTACCGGTCATCGTGCGCAAAGTGCCGGACAACGCGGCGCTGGCCATGGCGCTGATCGAGAACATTCAGCGCGAAGACCTGAATCCGCTGGAAGAAGCCATCGGCATTCAGCGCCTGATCGACGAATTCCAGATGACGCACCAGGCTGCCGCCGATGCGGTGGGCCGTTCGCGCAGTGCCGCCAGCAATTTGCTGCGCTTGCTCAAATTGCCGCAAGCCGTGCAGGATATGCTGATGGAAGGCGCGCTGGACATGGGCCATGCGCGTTCCCTGCTGTCGCTGGAAGGTTCGCAACAAGTCATGCTGGCAAACAAGATTGTGCTCGAAGGCCTGTCCGTGCGTGAAGCGGAAAAGTTGGTGCAGCAGCAGGGCGAGCAGTCGCCCGCCAAACCCAGCAGCCCGAAAGCACCCAGGAAAGAAGACCGTGACACGCAGCGTCTGCAGGACGAAATCAGTTCGCAACTCGGCGTGCGCGTGGAAATTAAGCCGAACAGCAAGGGCGGTGGCAAGTTGGTCATCGAATATTCGAACAACGACCACCTCGAAGAGCTGACCGGCAAGTTGTACGAACGGGCATAAAAACGCGGTAATTGCGGCAAGAATGGCGCAAATGCGCTTGACTTGCCGCGAAGGAATAGTAGAATGCGCGGGCTTTTTTAGTGCCCTAGTCAAGCAACAGCAGCACTCAGAGGCAAAAGATGGACAAAGCACCCAACAAAACTATAAGCCGCGCATTCAGCAAAGCGGCGCGCTGGCAAATCATCATCACGGTACTAATTTCGGGGAGCTCACTGTTGCTTGCGGGAACAAACGCAGCAATATCCGCTTTGGCGGGTGGGGCGTCGGTGATTGTTGGCGGGTACGCAGGCGTGTTGATTGCGCAAAGCCCGAAGGGAAGCGCGGCCGGTACAGTACTGATTACATTGCTGAAAGCAGAAGCGATCAAGATTCTGGTGATTGCAATGCTGTTGTTGATAACTTTCAAGTATTACCAAGGGCTGGTTCCATTGGCTCTGATAGGTGGTTTGGCAGGTTCCGCGCTGGCATCCGGCGCGGGGTTGCGAACCGTGAATAACGAGAACGACAAGTAAGGTCCGGGATGTCCACTGAAGAACACGCACTGACTGCATCCAGTTACATCGAGCATCACTTAAGCTTTAACGTCAAACAAGTCGCCGACGGCGCATTCTGGTCGGTAAATTTTGACACGCTGATCGTCTCTGTCCTGCTCGGCATCGTTTCTTTCGGCTTGCTGTGGCTGGTCGTGCGTAGCGCGACGGCAGGCGTACCGAACAAACGCCAGGCTTTTGTCGAATTGCTGGTCGGTTTCATCGACGACCAGGTAAAAGGAATTTTCCACGGCGACCGCAAGCCTTTCGTTGCGCCGCTCGCGCTGACCGTATTCGTCTGGGTGCTGGTCATGAACGCGATGGACTTCCTGCCAATCGACATCATGGCGTGGGTTTACCACCATGTATTCGGCCAGGAAAAATTCCGCGCGGTTCCCACTTCAGATATCAACACCACTTTCGCTTTGGCGCTGTCAGTGTGGTTCCTGATGATTTTCTTCAGCATCAAGGTCAAAGGCTTTGGCGGCTGGATTCACGAATTCTTCTGCGCCCCCTTCGGTTCCAATCCGCTGGTGTGGCCCGCGAACTTCCTGTTCAACCTGATCGAATACGTTTCCAAGCCCCTGTCGCATTCGTTGCGTCTGTTCGGCAACATGTACGCGGGCGAAATCATCTTCCTGCTGCTGGGGATGTGGGCTGCTACCGGTCTGGCGGGAACGATCTTCGGCGCGCTGCTGGGCGCCGGCTGGGCGATCTTCCACATCCTGATCGTGGTACTGCAAGCGTTCATCTTTATGATGCTGACGATTGTGTACATCGCAATGGCGCACGAAAGCCACTAATCACTTTTTAGCAATATCTTTAATTAACTTGTAAATTGAAAGGAAGTAAAAAATGGAAAACACAGCTCAATATTTGGCACTGATCCAAGCTTACACCGGCATCGGCATCGGTCTGATCATCGGCCTGGGCGCTGCGGGTGCTTGTATCGGTATCGGTATTATGTGTAGCAGCTTCCTGGATGGCGCAGCTCGCCAGCCCGAACTGATGCCCACACTGCAAGGCAAGGTTTTCCTGTTGCTGGGTCTGATCGACGCGTCCTTCATTATCGGTGTTGGTCTGGCCATGATGTTCGCATTCGCCAACCCGCTGCTCGCTGTCATCAAGTAATTGACCATGGCTGGACGTATTGTCCGGCATAAGGAATAGAAATGAACATTACCCTGACAATAGTCGCGCAGGCACTGACGTTTGCCATATTGATATGGTTTACGGCGAAGTTTGTTTGGCCGCCTTTGCTGGCAGCGATCGAAGCGCGTCAAAAGCTGATCGCCGACGGTCTGGCTGACGCAGAACGCGCCAAGCACGACCTGGAAATGGCAGCAAAACGTTCCGCCGATCTGTTGCGCGAAGCAAAAGAAAAAGCGGGCGAAATCGTGGCCAGCGGTGAAAAGCGTGCCAGCGAAATCATCGAACAGGCGAAGTCTCAAGCCAAAGTCGAGGGAGAGCGCATCATTGCCGGAGCCAGAGCCGAAGTCGATCAAGAAGTGTTTCGTGCCAAGGAACAATTGCGCAATCAAGTGTCGGCGATTGCACTGGCCGGCGCGGGCAAGATCCTGGGTCGCGAAATCGATGCCAAGGCACACAATGACTTGCTCGACAAACTTGCCGCGGAACTCTGATAGCCATGTCTGAAGCCCTTACTACAGCACGGCCCTACGCGCAGGCAGCTTTCGAAGAAGCGCAGAAACTTTCCGACCTGAAAGGCTGGTCGGAATTTTTGCTGGCGCTTGCCGAAGCGGTGATTTATCCGGAAATCCGCAATGTCATCAGCAGTCCGCGCGTCGTCAAAGCGCAGTTGGACGGCCTGCTGGTCGACGTACTGGGCGGAAAGCTCAAGCCGCAACAGGTGAACTTCATCAAAGTGCTGGCGGAAAACCAGCGCCTGCTGTTGCTGCCCGAGATTGTGTCCCTGTTCGAGTTGCTCAAGTCGGAAGCGGAAAAGAGTGTGAATGTGGTGGTGGACTCGGCTTTCGAGCTGTCCGCCGCACAAAAAGACAAGATCGTCAGTTCGCTCAAAAAGCGCATGGGTCGCGAGATCCAGCTGACCTGCACGATCAACAAAGAATTGCTGGGTGGCGTGGTGATCCGCGCCGGAGACAAGGTGATCGACGGTTCTGCACGCACCCGACTCAGTGAAATGGCTAACGCCCTGGCCTGATAAAGATTTATCAAGAATGAGGAAATTCAGATGAAGCTCAACCCTTCCGAAATTAGTAACCTGATACGCAGTCGCATCGAGAATTTCGAAGCACTGACCCAAGCGCGCACCGAAGGTACGGTGGTCAGCGTGACCGACGGTATCGTTCGCGTCCACGGCCTGTCCGATGTGATGCAGGGCGAAATGTTGGAATTCCCCGGCAACACTTTCGGTCTGGCGCTGAACCTCGAGCGCGACTCCGTGGGTGCCGTTATTCTGGGCGAATACGAACACATCACCGAAGGCGACACGGTCAAATGTACCGGCCGCATTCTGGAAGTGCCGGTCGGCCCCGAACTGCGCGGACGCGTAGTCAACGCGCTGGGCCAGCCCATCGACGGCAAAGGCCCGGTCAACGCCAAGATGACCGACAAGATTGAAAAGGTCGCTCCCGGCGTTATCGCACGCCAGTCCGTTGACCAACCGGTGCAAACCGGTCTGAAGTCCATCGACTCCATGGTTCCCGTCGGCCGCGGCCAGCGCGAACTGATCATCGGCGACCGCCAGACCGGCAAGACAGCTGTTGCAGTCGACGCGATCATCAACCAAAAGGGTCAGAACATGACCTGTATCTATGTTGCCGTGGGTCAGAAAGCATCGACCGTTGCCAACGTGGTACGCAAACTCGAAGAGCACGGCGCGATGGAATACACCATCGTCGTCGCCGCCACCGCCTCCGACTCCGCCGCGACCCAGTTCATCGCACCCTATACCGGCTGTTCGATGGGCGAGTACTTCCGCGATCG
>JAUSBC010000078.1 GCA_030652215.1 Sideroxyarcus sp. | reverse complement strand
TAGCGTGCCCAACATCAATAAGCATGCTTTCATTATGTTGGGCACGCTACGCTTTGCCCAACCTACAGTTGGGCCCAACCTACGCATGAGCGGCTAATTGGAGCGTTGCCGTCAACTCGACGACATCGTCTCTGTCACATCCTTGCCGATGCCTCGGTAGCCGGTGTAGCGGCCGGACGCATCGAACATCGGCTCCCCGCTGACCATCAGGTACTGTTGCGTGCCGTCTTGGCGGGTTCGGCTGTAGACGAAATCCAGGAACGGCTTCCGGGTGGCCATATTCGCTTCCAGGATCAAACGCTCGCTCTCGTTCCAGCCGAAACCCCCGTCATCCCGGACGATGTCCTGCGTGTCGCCGATGCGGATGCCGAGCATCTCGAACACCGGCCCGAAGATCTTGGTGAACTGGCCGCTTTCGTCCTGTTCCCAGTACCAGTCGGAAGACAGCTCGGTCAAACGGCGAAAGCGCGCTTCGCTCAGGCGCAGTTCTTCGGTGCGTTTCTCAACCGTCCGTTCCAGCTCCCGGTTGTAGTTTTCAAGTTTTTTGTACAACAGCCGCACTTCCAGCATGTTATGGATGCGCGTTTGAACTTCGATCAAATCGAAGGGCTTGGCGACGAAATCCTTCGCGCCGGCGGCGAGCGCGCGCAGCTTGTGGTCGGGTTGGGCGGTGATCACGAGCACGGGCAGGTAACCGTCCGTTTCGATTTCCTTCAGGCCTTCCATCACTTGAAACCCGTCCATGCCGGGCATTTGCAGGTCGAGCAGGATCAGGTCGTAGCGATGCAGGCGATGCAGGTCGCAAACCGCAAACGGGTCCGTTGTCGAGCTGACGCAGGCATAACCGGCGTTGGCCAGCATTTCTTCGAGCAGCAGCACGTTGGAGGGCTGATCGTCCACGATCAGAATGCTGGCGTTATTGATTTCCCGGTTGCTTAGCATGGCGTGTTTCCTTTTTCATTCGAGTTGTCCGATTTCGATTGGGAGTATTTCAGCGCGTCGTCCAACGCGGTCATGAACTCGTTGATCCGGATCGGTTTGGTGAGATAACGGAAGAACCCGGCTTCCAGGCCGCGTTCGATATCGCACTGCATGGCATTGGCGCTGAGGGCGACGACGGGGATGTTCTTCGTCGCCGGGTCGACCAGCAAAATTTTCAGCGCCTCGATGCCGCTCATGCCGGGCAGATTGATGTCCATCAGGATTACGTCCGGCAGGTGTTCGCGGGCAAGCGCAATGCCGAGATAGCCGTCGCGCGCACTCAGCATGCGCACATCCGTGTTGCCCTTGATGATGTGTTCGACCAGCATCAGGTTGGCCGGATTGTCTTCCACATAGAGCAGGGTGCGCAGCGCGGCGTTGGGTTGGGCCAGCGGTTCGGATTCCGCACCCGGGCGGTTTTCGGCCGGTCGTTGCGGCGTAACGTCCCGCATCAGTTCGATCCAGAATTCGCTGCCCGTGCCGACGCTGCTGGTCACGCCGATGGCGCCGCCCATCAGTTCAACCAGTTGCTTGGCGACCACCAGTCCCATGCCTGTGCCTTCCTCGGTGCCGTTTTCCTGACCGAGGCGGTTGAACGGCTGGAACAACTGCTCGAGCTTTTTCGGGGACAATCCGGCGCCGCTGTCCCGGATGCTGATGCGTATGCGTTCCGGGGAGGCCGCGCTGCAGTCCACCGTGACCGTTCCATGTTTGCAGTTGTATTTGATGGCGTTGGTCAGCAGGTTGATCAGTATCTGTTTGACGCGGGTGCGGTCGGCATAGGTAAACAGGCCCTTGTCGAACGGAACGAAACTCAACCGGACGTCGTGCTTCTGCGCCTGCGCTTCGACCATGGCTTCGCATTCGTGCATGACATCGGTCAGCGATACGGATTCGCGCGACAGCGACAGCTTGCCGGATTCGATCACGGCCAGATCGAGAATCTCGTTGATCAGTTCCAGCAGGTACCAGCCGGCCTTGGTGATCTGGTGCAGCTTTTCGGACTGGCCGACCGTGGGTAACGGCGTACCGGCCTGCAGCAACTGGGCGAAGCCGAGTATGGCGTTGAGCGGGGTACGCAGTTCATGGCTCATCCTGGACAGGAACTCCGATTTGGCATGGTTGGCCTTGTCGGCCACGGACCGGGCAATCTGCAATTCGAGATTGTTCCCCTGCATCACTCTGTCCAGGTGGTCGCGCTCGGTGATGTCGCGCAGGATGCCGGTGAAATAGCGCTTGCCGCGCAGCCACATTTCACTGACCGCCACCTCCATCGGGAAGGTGCTGCCGTCGCGGCGCAGCCCCACAACTTCGCGGCCCAGGCCGAGCGCGCGCGATGCGGCGCTGGTGTTGTAGTACTCGAGGAAGCTGTTGCCCGTGTCCCTGTCCTGTTCGGGTATCAGCATGTTGAAATCCCGGCCGACGAGATCGATGGCGGGATAACCGAACATTTTTTCCGCAGCCGGATTGCACGTCTCGATGATGCCGCTGTCGGCATGGAAGGTGATGATGCCGTCCGCCACGGTATTGAGCACGGTCTGGATCAGTGTGGCATTGTCGCGCAAGGCCTGCTGCGCCCGGTATTCGTCGGTGACGTCGCGAAACACCAGCACCGCACCGATTACCCGGCCGTCGCGGTCGCGTATCGGCGCGCAACTGTCGGCGATGGCGCACTCGCTGCCGTCGCGCGCGATCACGATGGTGTGATTGGCCAGGCCTTGTATGGTGCCGTGCTCAAGCGTGGCCTTGACCGGGACCACGGACGGCGCGCGCGTTTCCTGGTTGATGATGTGAAATACCTCGTCCACCGGGTGCCCGATGGCTTGCGCGGCCGACCAGCCCGTGAGTTTTTCGGCCAGCGGGTTGAGCATGGTCACGCGCGCCCCGGCATCGGTGGCGATCACCGCATCGCCGATTGAGTTGAGCGTCACGGCCAGCCTTTCCTCGCTGACTTGCAGCGTGAGGTTGGTCTGCTGCAGTTGCTTGTGCATCTCGTCCTGTTCGTCGAGCAGACGCTGGCGTTCCGCTTCGGCCTGCTTGCGCGCGGTGTTGTCGGTGCCGATCAGCAGGTAGCCGATGATCCCGTCCTGCGCGTCGCGCAGCGCGGTCACCGACACGATGGCGGGAAAGCGGCTGCCGTCCTTGCGCACATAGGTCAGTTCGTAGATATCCTCGATACCGCGCGAGGCCTTGAATACCAGCGCCTCGAAGCCGGGGGTGATCGCTGTGCCGAGTTCCGCGCTCAATGCTGCGGCGCGCGCGATGACTTCCTGCGGGTCGGAGATGTCGGCCGGGGTGATCCGGTTCAGCACATCGGCTGCAGCGTAGCCCAGCATGCGCTCGGCGCCGATATTGAAGATCTGGATCACGCCTTTTTCGTCGGTGGCGATACTGGAAAAGTTGGCGCTGTTCAGGATCGCCTTCTGCAGGGCGCCGGTTTTCAGCAGGGTTTTCAGACGACGGGACTCGGTCATGCCTGCTGCAGTTTCGGCAGCAGGGTCGTGAGCGGATATTTTGCGTGTTTTTTCAAACATGGAGCACCTTCATGAAAATCGTTGTGTCGTAGTCGTAGGGTGGGCACGCTTTGGTGCCCACGCTGCATGTCCTTTAATCAACCCGGCTAATTCATTAGCCGAATCATTCCCTCCCCCTTGCAGGTAACCAGCGACTTGCCCGCTTGCGGGCTTAGTCGATTGGCTAGTAGTTCCATCAGGGAGGGCTAGGGAGGGGGTAGAAAAGCTGGGTTTCCACAACTCTACCCCCATCCTAACCTTCCCCCTGCGAGGGGGAAGGAACTGATTCCGTCCTAATGAACAATTTGGGATCAACATATCGTCATGCATCCTTGAGCAGACGCCTGAATTCTTTTTTGACCACGTTGTAGCACTCGCATGCGCGCGTCTCCAGTCCGGCCCGGTCCAGCACCGTGATGTGACCCCGGCGGTAACGGATCAGACCCGCACGCTGCAGTTCGCCGGCGGTTTCGGTGATGCCTTCGCGGCGCACCCCGAGCATGCTGGCGATCAATTCCTGCGTCATGATCAGGTCCTGCGTCGGCAACCGGTCCAGCGTCAGCAGCAGCCAGCGGCACATCTGCTGCTCCATCGAATGGTGCCGGTTGCAGACTGCGGTCTGGGACATCTGGGTGATCAGGGCCTGGGTGTAGCGCAGCATCAGCCGCATCATCGGTCCGGCGCGGTTGAATTCTTCCATCATCAGCCGCTCTTTCAGGCGAAAACCGCATCCCGCCGTCTGCACGGTGGCGCGGCTGGGCGTGGTGTCGCCGCCCATGAACAGGGAAATGCCGACCACCCCCTCGTTGCCCACGCCCGCGATTTCCGCCGACGCGCCGTTTTCCATGACGTAGTGCAGGGACACGATGGCTGTCGTCGGGAAATAGACGTGATGCAACTTGCCGCCGGATTCGTAGACGACTTCCCCGAGCGGCATGTCGACGGGCTCCAGATGCGGGGCCAGTCGCGCGAATATCTCCACGGGGATGGACGCGAGCAGGTGGTTCTGTTGGGGCGTGGACTGTTCGGGCATGGAGGCAACCATTTTCCTGTCTTCGGCAGTTGCGGCCGATGTGGAAGTACAGATGTAACAGTGGAAAATAGAAGCGTTGGCCGCTTGGGGGGCGGCGTGCGTAAGGTTATAGCACGTTAGGCGGATTGCTTATGTGTGGTATCGCACATAAGCCGGGGCGGCCGCATTGTCCGGCTCGCGGCCGTAGGTTGGCCGTCGTAGGTTGGGCTAAGCGCAGCGTGCCCAACATGGTTTCGCTCAAAACGTTGGGCACGCTTTGCTTCCCCCGCAAGGGGGAGGCCGATGGGGCCCAACGGCTGCGCCGTTACCCATTCGCACTGCCCAACCTACGATTTGCCATTTCATATTGACGACCCGTCGCAGGTTCTCCTCAAAACGTTGGGCACGCTACGCTTTGCCCAACCTACGACCTGCATTCATATTTACGACCCGCCGAGGTTGGCAGCCGTAGGTTGGGCAAAGCGCAGCGTGCCCAACAATGCCGTCATAAACACCCCCCCGTCACTCCCCCGCCTCAATATCGTCTGCATCCCCCGCCTCCAGACACCAATTCTCCGGATACCACCCGCGCGCGGCGCATTGTTGCAACGAGCTGTACGGCCATGTCCACGGATCGTTCGCGTGGCCGTGTTTGACCGGATTGAAATGAATGTAGTCCATGTGCCGTTTCCAATCATCATCGTCGCGGATGCGGTGCTCCCAAAAACGTCTTTGCCATATTGGCCGCTCACGCTTGGCGGATCTTGATTCGCTGTTGGGCAAAATGGCGCCGGCGCAGCCGACGCTAAAGTAACGTTTGATGCGTGCCCAGCGTCCCGAATAGTCGGTGTCGTCATTCGGAAGCTGCCAGATGCAATGCAGATGGTCGGGCAGTATGACGACGGCATCCATGCCGAAAGGATGCGTGGATTTTTCCCGGCGGAAGGCTGCGCGCAGGCGCTCGATATTGTCGGGCAGGGTAAGCAGGGGTTGCCGGCGTTCGGTCACCAGTGTGAAGAAGTAGCAATGGGCGCTTTTGTCGCGTCGATAATGCATGGAAGGATTTCTCCTTTGAAAAAATGTTGGGCACGCTTCGCTTTGCCCAACCTACGAATGCTGCATTTTTCCATCTGCCACTTTACATATACGACCCGCCGTAGGTTGGGCAAAGCGTAGCGTGCCCAACATGCATAATTCAAAAACGTTGGGCACGCTTTGCTTTGCCCAACCTACGACTACGACAATTACCCGGCGACGACTTCCATCGCCAGCACGATGGATTGCGTCTCTCCCGATGCTTCGCTGTTGCGCCGGGCATTGAGCAGCAGTCTGCGTTTGCCCGTATCGGCAAAGTCGATTTCGAGTTCGTACCCTTGCACAAGCTGCTCATGCGGCAGGAGGGTTTCCAGCAGTTCTTTCAGTTTCGGGATATCCCACTGTCCGCCGCCCAGGTCGTAAATCCGGCTGCCTTCGGCCTCCCCGGGGGCGAGGCCGAAACGTTCGCGGAAGGAACGGCTGACGGCGACGACTTTCAGCGCGCCGTCCAGCACGACGAGCGGCTCACGAACCGTGTCCATGATGCTTGCGTTCAGCGCGCGCGTGCTCTGGACGGAATACTCGCTCAGTACGCGTTCGGTAACGTCGCTCAGCGCGACTCTCACTATGGAGACCCAGCCGTTTACCGCTCCGGGCTTCGACGATTTGTCATATTCGCTGTAGTGGTCCGAGTCCAGCCGGGCGTGAAAGCGGGTGCCGTCGCCGCGCTGGATGGACAATTCGCAACGTTGCCGCTGCTCGTGCTGTATCACGCTGATGAAGTGGTGATGCCAGCGATCACGGTCTTCCTCCGCCACGAACTGCGAAAACCGGCGGGAAACGAGCTGCTTGCGCACCACGCCCAGCATGTCGGCGGCGGTGAGGTTGATCGCGCTGATCATGCCCTCGCGGCTGAGGGTGATATAGCCGACGGGTGCAAAATCGAACAGGTCCACATAGCTGTCGCGCGACGCTTCCATGGCGATTTGCGCCTGCCGCAATTCGTCGTTCTGCATTTTCAGCTCGACCTGGTGCACCTGCAGTTCGTGCAGCAGTTTGTGCAGCAGTTCCTCGCCCGGCTGCGGGTTGACCAGCGCGATCGGTTCCCGGGCGATGAGCGCCTCGGCTTCGGTGCGCAATTTGTTTGTTTCGTCTTCTTCTATATCTTTCATGGCGCGCCCCGGAAACTTGACCTGAATTAAACGTAGGTTGGGCAAAGGCGTAGCCGTGCCCAACATGCTTGTTTCAAAAACTGTTGGGCACGCTACGCTTTGCCCAACCTACGATATCTACGGTATCGGTATTATTTTATTTCCTCTATCGCCAGCAGGATCAGTTGTTTTCCTTCCGCGTTGCCGACGATGCGCCGCGCATTGAGCAGCATCCTGCGTTTGCCGATGCCGGGGAAGTCGTGCTCGACTTCGAAGCCCTCGACGACCTGTTTGTTCGGCAGTTCGGTTTCCAGCAGTTCCCGGAGCTTGGGAATATCCCACTGGCGGTTGCCCAGCTCATATAGGTGGCGGCCCACGGTGTCTTGCGGCGCGACCCGGAATCTTTCATAAAACGCGCGGCTGGCGGAGACCACTTTGGACGCGCCATCCAGCACGATGAGCGGCTCGCGTACCGTGTCCACGATGCTTTCGGACAATTCGCGCGCTTCTTTCATGGCAGTTTCGGCCTGCATGCGCTTGGTGATGTCGGTGAAAGTCAGCACCACGCCGTCGATCACGTTGTCCAGCGTGCGGTAGGGCTGGGTGCGCACGAGATGCCATGCGCCGCCGTCGGTGCATACTTCGCGTTCGCGCGGAATCAGGGTGTCGAGCACGGCCTGGGCATCGGCCAGCAGGTCGTCGTCCCGGATGTTCGACTTGATGTCGGCCAGCGGGCGGCCCACGTCCGATGCAACCAGGCGGTAGACCTGCACCGCCTCGCGCGTGAAGCGTTTGATGCACAGCGTGTCGTTGAGGAAGATGGTGCCGATGTTGATGTTGTCGAGCAGGTTTTTCATGTCGTTCTGCATGCCGGCCAGTTGCTCGATCTTGTTTTGCAACTCGGCGTTCACGGTCACCAGCTCTTCGTTGACGGATTGCAGCTCTTCCTTGGAGGTTTCCAGTTCTTCGTTGGTGGACTGCAGTTCCTCGTTGGTGGATTGCATTTCCTCGTTGGTGGACTTGAGTTCCTCGTTGGAAGCCTGTTGTTCCTCGATGGTGGCGTGCAGGTTTTCCTTGGTGTAGGCCAGGTCGCGCTCCAGCTCATCAATGCGGTGCTGTTCTGCCGATACGGTGGCGGTTTTGCCACGCGCGGATTTGCCCTTGGCGGCGGAGGCAGTGGCGACCTGCTTTTCGGGTTTGGCACCGGCCACATCCTGAAAACTCACCAGCAGCAGGCTCTGGCTGGTACCTGTCACCGGCAAGGGGCGCACGCTGAAGTTCACATGGTGCGAGTCGCCGTTGCTGCCGAACGTCGCTTCGCGATTCAGGGCCGGCATGTTTTTTTCGAGCGCAGCCTGAATGGCATTGCGCAATTCCATTTGCAGCCCGTCGCGCGCCATCTCGATCACGTTGAGGCTGGCCTGGCCGGGCGCGGGGCGCAGGTACTTGCCGGTATCCCCGTGTACGAACAGGATGTCGCCCTTGATATTGGTCACTACCGAAGCCGGTGCATAGGACTGCAGCAGCGCGCGCCGGGTCAGTTCGGCAAAGTCGGTTTCCTTGATTTTTGTCATCGTTTCATCGGGGCCTTTTGCGGGGTTATCCTTGGTCCAGGACAGGCCGCTGGACATCACTGCACGGGTGGATGCCACCGAGGGGGTGGTCTGGTAGAACTTCCATTTGCGGTTGAGCGGGGTGAACAGTTCCACATGGTTGCCGATGCTCTCCGAAGGCGAGAGGAACAGCACGCCTCCCGGCTTTAGCGCGTAGTGAAACGCCGGGATGACGCGGTTCTGCAACTCCGGCTCCAGATAGATCATCAGGTTGCGGCAACTGAGCAGGTCCAGCTTGGTGAAAGGCGGGTCCTTGATGATGTTCTGGGTGGCGAACACCACCATTTCGCGGATTTCCTTTTTGACGCGGTAACCCGCGTCTTCCTTGATGAAGAAACGGCGCAGCCGTTCCGGCGTGACGTCCTGTGCGATATTCGGCGGATAAATGCCGGCGCGTGCCACGGCGATGGCATCGTCGTCGAGGTCGGTGCTGTAGATCTGGGTCTTGAATTCGCGCCCGGCTTCGTTCATGAGTTCGCGTAACAAGATCGCGATTGAATAGGCTTCCTCGCCGGTGGCGCAGCCCGCTATCCACGCGCGGAACACATAATTTTCCGGCTTGTTCTTGAGCAACAGTGGCAGGATGTCCTGTTTCATCGTAACGAAGGCATCCGCATCGCGGAAGAAACTGGTGACGTTGATCAGCAGTTCCTTGAACAGCAACTGCACTTCGGCCGGATTTTCCTTGAGATAGCGCGCGTAGATATCCGTGTCTTCGATGTTGTGCTGCGCCATGCGGCGCTCGATGCGGCGGCCTATGGTGCTTTTCTTGTACAGCGAGAAGTCGTTGCCGGTGCCGGAGCGCAACAGCATCAGGATGCGGCTGATGCCGCTGCCCGCGGTCGGTTCCGGCTGCGGCTTGTCCTGTTGTACGTTCAAGTGCCGCGTATTGCTGAGCAATTGTTCCGGCATCTTTTCCACCGGCAGGGTGTAAGTGGCGTAACCCGCGTGGATCGCGCTGAGCGGCATGCCGTCGTATTTTGCCGTGGCCGGCTCTTGTACCAGCGTGATGCCGCCCGCGCCCTGAATGGCGCGCAGACCCAGCGTGCCGTCGGTGCCGGTGCCGGAGAGGATGATGCCGATGGCCTTTTCGCCCTGATCTTCGGCCAACGAGCGCAGGAAGGCGTCGATGACCATGCGCTGTCCGCGCGGCATTCCCGGCTCGTTGAGCTGCAGGGCGCCGTGGAAGATGGCCATTTCGCGGTTGGGCGGCAGCACATAGACGAAGTTCGGTTCGACCTTGGCCTGGTCGACCGCTTCGACCACCGGCATGGTGGTCGATCGTTGCAGGATCTCGGTGAGCAGGCTGGCGTGATCGGGATCGAGATGCGACACCAGCACAAAAGCCATGCCGCTTTGCGGCGGAACGCTGCGGAAGAATTGCTCGAAAGCCTCCAGTCCGCCGGCCGAGGCGCCGATGCCGACGATGTTGAAACCGGCGTCTATTCCGGGTGTTGCGGTAGCGGCAGAGACGGATGCGCTGTCCGGTTTCTTTGATTTCTTGGCGGATTTGCTGGATGTCACTGGATTAGCCTTTGCATTCAATCAGTTTGTGAATACCCGCTATCCTACTCCGAATCGGGGCGGATAAACGGTTCGATCCGCCACATTGGCCTCCCCCTTGCGGGCAAAGCGTAGAGTCGTAGGCTGGGCAGAGCGAATGGGTAACGGCGCAGCCGTTGGGACCCATCGGCCTCTCCCTTGCGGGGGAAGCAAAGCGTGCCCAACAGGGTTGTTGGCGTCCGTCATTGTTGAGCACGCTACGCTTCCCCCGCAAGTTGTTGGGCACGCTTCGCTTTGCCCAACCTACGAAAGCGCTGTTTTTCAAAATCTGCCGTTTTGTTGGTTAGCGAACAGAGCATCCCGCTGCAAAGGGAGAAGATGCGCGTGGGTGCTTCTCCTCCTCCCCTTGATGAGCATCTGATGCAGTGGGCCCGGTCAACGACAACCTCGTTCCGGGCCATTTTTTTGCAGAATGCCGTCCGGCTTTATGTGCGCTAACGCTCAGACAAGCGCGCTGCATTTCTCCAAGCTGTCGCCGTCATCCTGAGGTGGCTGTTACTTTCCGGTAGCCAATCGACGCCGGAATTGCATCGTGCATTCCGCCCTTCGGATTTCGTCACGCAAGGAGAGCACGTTTGATATCCGCCAAATCAGCTACCGTCGCTAATCGTCTGTTGGCGAGCCTGCCCGAGAAAGACGGGCGGCGTCTTCTGGCGGAGTGCGAGCCGGTCATGCTGGAATTTGCCGAAGTTCTGAGCGAGCCGGGAACACCCATACAGCATGTCTATTTCCCCACGGGAAGTTACATTGCAGTGGTGGAGCAAATTGACGGGCATGCCAGCCTGGAAGTGGGGCTGGTCGGCAACGAAGGTATGCTGGGCACGGCCCTTGTGCTCGGCGTGGATGTGTCGCCGTTGCACGCCGTGGTACAGGGGCCGGGCCCAGCGTTGCGCCTGGATGCGGCGTCGTTCGTGCGCGAACTGGAGGCGAGCCAGGACTTGCGGCGCGTGTTGAAACACTACTTATATATAACGATGCAGCAACTCGCGCAAAGCGCCGCCTGCACCCACTTCCATATGGTGGAAGCGCGCCTCGCGCGCTGGCTGCTGACCGCGCAGGACAGGGCGCATTCCAACCGGTTTCATGTCACGCACGAATGCCTGGCCTACCTGCTGGGCGTGCGCCGCGTCGGCATCACCCGCGCCGCGACGGCGCTGCACAACCGCAAACTGATCGACTACAGCCGGGGCGATGTCACGATCCTGGACCGGGCGGGGTTGAAAGCGGCGTCCTGCGGATGTTATGCGGCGGACAAGGCGAACTATGCGCGGATGAAGGGGTAGCTGTAGGTTGGGCAAAGCGCAGCGTGCCCAACATGGTTGCTTCGACAATTGTTGGGCACGCTGCGCTTTGCCCAACCTACGTCAACTTGGTAACAGCGTGGGCACAAAAACGTGCCCACCCTACAGGTTGATATTTTTGCAACCCGGCCTGTTCCGCCTGCTTGTCCGCGAAGTAGCAGTCGTAGGGTGCGCAAGTGCACCCTGCCTTTGACCCGCTACTTGATATTTGACGTTCGTCTGGTCCGAACAGGGTCAAGACTTCACCGTGCCGGATTAAAAACAATAACTGTGTTTCAGAGGAGGTGCGTCATGATTATGCGCAATAGTCTGCAGGCCCGCTTTGTCCTTCCCGTTTCGGCCTTCGTCGTGCTGATCGTTCTCGGCGGTGCGCTGATATTTTCGGGTATCGAAAACCGCCGCGTCGCCGGCGAGGTCGGTACAGAAACCCAACAGCAAGTGCAGCAGGTTTTGCGCATACTCGGCGTCACCGATGCGCTGGTGATGGAGCAGACGCGCAGCGCGATGCGTCTGCTGATGGAACGCGGCAATGCGCTAGGTCCGGCCGCGCTCGGCCAGACCGTCCGCGTCAGGGACAAAAACGTTCCCGAACTCACGCTGGGCGGCAGGGGCCAGGCCAACCGCTACGAACTGGTGGACGGTGTGGTCAGGGTGGCGGGCGGCACCGCGACCCTGTTCGTCAAGAGCGGCGAGGACTTTGTGCGCGTCTCGACGAACGTCAAGCGCGACAACGAGCGTGCCACCGGCACGATACTCGATCCCAAGGGCAAGGCGATTGCGGCCCTGCGCGAGGGCAAGGCGTTCTACGGCCAAGTCGATATCCTGGGCAATCCCTACCTGGCCGGTTACGAGCCGATCCGCAACGCGCAGGGGCAGGTGATCGGGATCTGGTATGTCGGCTACAAGGTCGACATGGCCGCGCTGAAAGAGGTGATCGACAAGAGCCGGCTGCTGCAGAGCGGTTTCATGGCGGTGGCGGACGGTACGGGCAAAGTGCGTTTTCATTCGGAGCATGTCGGTAGCGAACAGGTCGAGAAACTGCTCAAGGACAGTACCGGCTGGGAGCTCCGCAAACAGGAATTTACCGCCTGGGGTTTTACCGTGGCGGGCGCCTATCCGCACGCGGAAGCCGACCGGATCGGGCGCAGCCGCATGCTCGCGATCATCGTCATCGGCGTGGCGGCCTGTCTGATCCTGATCGGCCTGATGAGCGTCATGCTGCGCCGGTTGGTGCTGGTGCCTCTGGGCGGCGAGCCCGCGGCCGCCTCGGCTGCCGCAAAGCGCATCGCGTCCGGCAACCTGACCGTGCAGCTACCGCTCGCGCCGGGCGACGACAGCAGCATGATGGCGGATATCGGCAGGATGCAGGCAGGCCTGCGCGCAATCGTGCTCAGCATTCACGACGGCGCCGAGGCGCTCAATGCCGCCTCCGACAATCTGGTGGAAATGTCGAACCGGGTTTCTTCCGGCGTATCAATGCAGAACGACGCGACCTCGGCCATCGCGGCAACGCTGCAAGAGATGACTGTCAGCATCCGCCAGGTCTCGGACAACGCGGGAATCGCCTACAAGATGGCGCAGAGCGCGGGCGGTCTGGCATCCAGCGGCAACGCGACCGTCATCGATGCCGTGGCGGACATGCGGCACAGCGCCGACTCGGTCGGCAAGTCTGCCGCGATGGTCGAAAAGCTGGACGAGGGTTCAAAGCAGATATCGACCATCGTCGACGTCATCAGGGATATTGCCGAACAGACCAATCTGCTGGCGCTCAATGCCGCTATTGAAGCCGCCCGCGCCGGCGAGGAAGGTCGCGGCTTTGCGGTTGTCGCCGACGAAGTGCGCAAGTTGGCGGAACGCACCGCAAAGTCGACCGGCGAGATAACCGAAATGATAGGCAATATCCAAAACTCCACGACGGTGGCCATCAGCGGCATCGAAGACGGCACGCACCAGGTCAACGACAGCGTGAACAAGGCGGCCAAAGTCGGCGAGAACATGGTGCGCATCAACGAGGCGAGCAGTCAGGTCGTGGCCGCGGTCAACGAGATATCGCTGGCCCTGCGCGAGCAATCGACCGCAAGCGAACTCATTGCGCGCAACGTCGAGCAGGTGGCGCAGATGAACGGGAAAAATACCGAGGCGGTCGGCGAAATGGCGGTGAATGCGCGGCGCCTGCAGGCGCTGGCCACCGAACTGAAGTCCACGGTGGAGCACTTCAATATATGAGGCGTGCTCGCCGCCATTACGTGATTGAAATCAGCAGAGGTGCAGTTGCAACCGATTAGCCAGAACGATGGGTTGATATGAATTATTTTAGTTGCAGTAGTTCTGTCTTGAGGCTGTTTGCACGTTCCAGGCACTCACCGAAGCTTGGTATGAATTCGATCTTTTCGATCTCGTCGAACGCAGGCAGCATGGTCGCTCTGCGCGAACCGCACTGTTCAGTGAATGCCTCGATGTTCTTTGCGAACACGTCGGCATGATCAAGAATTTCCCTGTGATGATGTTCAATGACCAGGGCGAGATCGAGCAGATCACGCGGCGTAGCCCTGTCTCCTCGGTACCATAATTTCTTGGCGACAATCTCGATCGGCGTTTCAAGCAGGATATTTCTGCCGAGCACCTCGTGCTTTTCAAACGGATTTTCTGTCAGTGTCGGTGATGCGACGAAATCAATTTCACCCTCGGGCAGGAACAGCTTCACGAATTCCGAACCATCCTTGTAATCGGAAGTGACTTCCTCACCTCTGCCGCCCAAGCGTGGATTTACGTAGCCAAGGAACTGGGGATCGGGGACAAATATGTCTATGTCCTTGCTCTTGCGGTGTGCGAAATAAAACATGAGCACTGTACCTCCGCCCAGGCTCCAGCGCGGAAGGGTGAATCCATCTGATTCGATGGAGTCCATGAGCCAAAGCGCCTTTTCCAGAAGGCTCTTCCATGGACCTTCCGGAAAGTGAAGCGGCGACTTAACCAACATGGCTCCAGAATTTGTTTGGCGACTTGATATCGGCGGCAACCTTGGCCAGATTCTTCCAGACCAACTTGGCCTTGATGTTCTTCTTTGCGGCAATTTGCTTGACGGCGCCAGAGACTAGGGAGGTCGGCGTCTCATCAAGCAAGTGCAACACTTGCCCCTCTAGTCCCGGCTGGATCTTGCCGCTGATCATGAACTTTTCCAGATCGGATGCGGACATCGTGTTCTTGTAGCTAGTGTTGACGTTGCCAAGCGTCATCTTGATGAAATCCACTTTCTTCCCCATTGAGAACAATGAAATTCCGACATTCTCTGCAATTTCCGAAAGCTTGACGGCGCCAATGTCGCCAACCTTGCCGTTCTCAAGATTTACGATCGTCACCCTGGAGAGGTGCGATATCTCAGCCAGAGCCCCCTGGGTCAAGCCGCAGGACTCCCTTTCTTTTTTGATAATTGCGCCAATAGTGGAAATATTCATGCTTGGAAGTGTAGTTTTGCAGGACTTAAAAGTAAAGCATTGTTTACTTTTATGAGTTTGAAGCGAACGAATGAAATTCTAATTATGTATTTATATCAATCGCATAATTCTTATGTCGCCCTGCCATTGGCAAATTGAAGTTTGAAGTCAGTAGTTGGGTGTGTTTGCGCGCCGACGCCGATTGGTGCGCAAGCGCACCCTACAGGTTGCAATAATTACAACCCTGCCTGTTCCGCCTGTTCATCGGCGAAATAGCTGGAACGCACCATCGGCGCACACGCGGCATGCGAGAAGCCCATCTCTTTCGCGGCGATCTCGAACTTTTTGAAGTCTTCCGGCGATACGTAGCGCAGCACCGGCAGGTGGCCGTTGGAAGGTTGCAGGTATTGGCCCAGCGTGAGCATTTCGACATCGTGCGCGCGCAGGTCGCGCATGACTTCGAGCACTTCTTCGTCGGTTTCGCCCAGGCCCAGCATCAGGCCGGATTTGGTCATCACCTGCGGGAAGCGGGCCTTGAAGTCTTTGAGCAGCTTGAGCGAATGCGCGTAGTCGGCACCGGGGCGCGCCAGCGAGTACAGGCGCGGCACGGTTTCCAGGTTGTGGTTGAGCACGTCGGGCAGGCTCACAGCCAGCGCGTCCAGCGCGATGTCGAGGCGGCCGCGGAAGTCCGGCACCAGGATCTCCAGTTTGGTGGCGGGAGACGATGCGCGGATGGCGGTGAGGCAATCCGCGAAATGTTGCGCGCCGCCGTCGCGCAGGTCGTCGCGGTCCACGCTGGTGATCACGACGTATTTGAGCTTGAGGATGCCGATGGAGCGCGCCAGATTTTGCGGTTCGTCGGCATCGGGCGGCAGCGGTTTGCCGTGCGCCACGTCGCAGAATGGGCAGCGTCGTGTGCACACGTCGCCGAGGATCATGAAGCTGGCCGTGCCCTTGCCGAAGCATTCGCCGATGTTGGGGCAGGAGGCTTCCTCGCACACGGTGTGCAGGTGCTGCTCGCGCAGCATACGCTTCACCTCGTTGTAGCCCGCACCGCTGCCGGGTTTGGCGCGTATCCATTGCGGTTTGCGCAGGCGCTCTTGCAGGGGGACGATCTTGATCGGGTTGCGCGCGGTTTTGGCCGCACCGGTTTGCTTGTTTGTGTCGTTCATGGAGCAGGATTGTAAAACATCCGTATGCACGGCCTGCTTTAATTGCTGAAAGCCCTGTAATATCTACGGATATATAATACCCAACCATAAAGGTATGGTATAGTGCGCACCAATGGTTACGCCATTTCCCTTTTACCAATAATAATCAGGAGACTGCCATGGAACACCAATTGCCCCCGCTGCCTTATCCCCGCGAAGCACTCGCGCCGCACATGTCCGCCGAGACGTTCGATTACCACTACGCCAAGCATCATCAGGCTTATGTGACGAACCTGAATAACCTGATCAAGTGCACGGAATACGAGAACGCCAGCCTGGAAGACATCATCAAGAAGTCCACCGGCGGCATTTACAACAACGCGGCACAAGTCTCCAACCACACCTTCTTCTGGAGCTGCATGAAGCCGCAGGGCGGCGGCGCTCCCACCGGTGCGCTGGCCGACGCGATCAACAAGAAATGGGGCTCGCTCGACGAATTCAAGAAAGCCTTCCAGACCTCCGCCGTGGGCAACTTCGGCTCCGGCTGGACCTGGCTGGTGAAGAAGGCCGACGGCTCGCTCGACATCGTGAACCTCGGCGCGGCCGGCACGCCGATCAAGAGCGGCGAAGGCAAACCGGTGCTGACCGTGGATGTGTGGGAACACGCTTACTACATCGACTATCGCAACCTGCGTCCGAAGTTCGTGGAGACTTTCCTGAACAATCTGGTGAACTGGGATTTTGCGGCGAAGAACTTCGCTTAAGTCGTCACAGTGCATCACAGAAGCCCGGCCTTGTGCCGGGCTTTTTATTCGTCGTCGTTCCGGCCCGTCGTCAGGCTCAGGACAGGCTGACCTTCGGTCAGGCCGGAATCTAGTTCTGGAAATGAATCCATTGCGCAGCAATGGCAAAGAATTAGGTAGTGGGTTCGACTTGTGCCATTTTCCAGCCTGTTTTTGTCCTGCCATGCCATAGATACTTTCCCTCAGTTATTTTTGAGGAGGGAATATGCAATTCAATATGGATAAATGGTCTTACAGGACAGTGAAATTGCTCACTGAATCAGTTGTGTTACAAGTATTTGTGGGCTTCAGTCTGGTAATCGTACTTATTGCGGTTATTCGTTGGTGATGTGCAGGTGATGGGGCATGTGCGAATTGAAACAGGCGACGATGCTAGAATGTTCTCATCTTGGTTGGCAAGCAAGGAGCAAACATGAACCCTAATATTGAAGAGCTGGCAAAAGCAACGATGGCGCTGGACATCGAAGACAGGGCAACGCTGGCAGGCAAGCTGTTGTTGAGTCTGGACGAGCCTTCGCCTTCCGAACTGGAACGTCAGTGGCTGGACGAGGCGGAACGCCGTCTTGATGCCTATCGTGCGGGGCGTGTGCAGGGCATTCCGGCGGATGAAGTGTTCCGTCGCGCCATTTTCGAGTTGTCGTGAAGAGCGAGTTTTTGCCCGAAGCGGATGAGGAGTTTCGGGAGGCCGCGCGGTATTACGAGAGCGAGGCTGCAGGTGTAGGCTTGTCGTTCATCGCAGCAGTGCATAAGGGCGTAGCTGAAATAGTCGAGTTACCTTTAGCTTCGCAGGCTGCACGGGCAGGTATTCGCAAGAAGGTGTTGAAGCATTTTTCATACAGTCTGTTCTACGCAATTGAATCAGATACCATTGTGATCGTCGCAGTGGCGCATCAAAGAAAGCGTCCGAACTATTGGCGTGCGCGATTGAAAACACGCTAAGTTTCAGTATTCAAGGCCGGAGCGTTCCTCCGGCCTTATCAATTTCATCGTCCGCCCGCAACAGGTTGTAGTGCGCCTGATACAACTGCGGATCGAGTTGCAGCGCGGTGGCGAATTCGCGCCGCGCTTCTTCATTTCTGTCGGCGAGCAGATAGGCGTGGCCGAGGTTGTTGTGCGTGCGCGCCTTGTCGGGCGATTTCAGCACGGTGTCTTGCCACAGGCTGATCTCGCTTGCATAAACCTGATTGCGCAAAACCGTGAGGCTGGTCAGCGAGAGCAGGAGCGCGGCTGAGACCAGACCGAATACCTTGCCGTTCAGCCGCAGCGCGAGTTCGATGCTCAACGCGAGCAGCAGCGGCCAGCTCGCCAGATAGAGTTGGCGCTCGTTGGCGATATCGAGTCGCGGCAGAAACAGATACAGCGGAATCAATTGCAGCATCGCCCAGGCCAATGCGAAGCTGATCCACGGGCGTCGGCGCCAGCAGGCCAGCATCAGTGCAAACAGTCCGATGAACAGGCACAGCGGCAACAGCGCACCGGTGAGGCCTTGCAGCAGCGGCAGATCCGGGTCGATGTTCAGCCACAGCGGCAGCGCCCATTGCCGCAGCAGATAGCTGAAGCCGTACAGGTTGGTGGCGAGATTGCCGTACAGGCTGTTGAGTTCCGCGCTGTTCTGCATCAGGGCGAAGTAGCGGTTGCTGAAGATGAAGAGCAGGACGGCGACGAGTGAAAGCGCCCACACCGGCCATTGCTGTCTGAAGGAAGTCTGCCAGCGTCCGCCGCAGCCGGCTTCCCACAGCAGCAGTGCGAGCGGAAGCGTCATGGCGGTTTCTTTCACGCCCAGCGCCAGCACGAACAGCAGCGGCGTGGCGACATACAGAAGGATTCGGCTGTCGCGCGTGCGGCCGGTGACATAGCTCAGCAGTGCGGAAAGGTAGAGCAGCGTCATGAGCGAGGCGGAGCGGCCGCAGATGTAGCTCACGGCTTCGGTATGGACGGGATGCACCGCAAACAGCAGCGCGGTAAGCAGCGGCACGTGGCGCAGGCTGTTGCGTTGCCATTGTTGCCCGGCATAGGCTTGCGCCAGACGATAGACGAGAAACGCATTGAACCAGTGGATGAGCAGGTTGGTGAGATGGAAACCGGCCGCGCCCGTGTCCATGGTCCAGTTCAGGGTGTAGGTGAGTTTGAGCAGGGGGCGTATGCCGCCGGTCAGGGCGGCGAACCAACCGGCCCAGCTGTGTACCCGCTGTTCGTTGACGATGACGTTGTAGTCGTCGAACTGGAATGGGCTGCCGAGCACATTCGCATAGCCGACGCCGACGGCCAGCGCCAACCACATGAGCACGGCAACGTGCGATTCAGGGCGTGGTGCGTGCATGGTCGAAAGCCAGGTCGAGCATGTCCACTGCGTCCCACCAGCGGTCCTTGCCGTGCAGCAGAATCAGCAACACGGTGTGCGTGCCGCGCCCGGCATAGGCCACCAGACATTTCCCGGCCTTGGGGGTGAAGCCGGTCTTGAGACCGAGCGCGCCGTCGTAGCGGCCGATCAGCGCGTTCTTGTTTTCCAGTGTGTAGCGCTGTCGTCCGTCCAGCGTGGCTATCTGCATATTCACCCGCGATGTGATGTCCGTCAGCGACGGAAACTTGAGCAGGGCGTATGCAAGGATGGATAGATCCTGCGCGGTGGAGTAGTGGCCGGCTGCGTCGTGGCCGCAGGCATTGGTAAAATGCGTGTTGCGCATGCCCAGCGCTTTTGCCCTTTGGTTCATGCGCGAAACGAAAGTGGATTCATCGCCGGACAGGTGATCGGCCAGCGCATGGCAGGCGTCGTTGGCGGAAGTGAGCATGGCGGCGGCGAGCAGGTCTCGCATGCGGAAGCGTTCGCCGGGTTTGAGGCCGAGGCGGCTTCCGGTCTCGCGCGTGGCGGAAGATTTGACGGTGACTTCGGCATCCGGCTGTGCCTGTTCCAGAACCAGCAGCGCGGTCATCAGTTTGGTCAGGCTGGCGGGGGGGCGGCGTTGTTCCGGGTGTCTGGCCCAGATCGCGTTGCCGTTCAACTCGACCAGATAAGCAGTGGCGACTTGCGGAAAAGGATCGGGCTGTGATGCCGCCAACGTCGCGTTGGCCAACAAGCACAGCCCGAGTAAGAGAAGCTTGCGCACTTAGAAGCCGAACTTGCCTCTCAGTTTTTTGGCGGCTTCAAGCGCATCGTCTGCCGGATTGCTGCCGGAAGATTTGCGCGGTGCGGGCGTTTCGCTGGAATTGTCCTCGTCTTCAGAGTCGCTCTTGCCGCTCAGGCATTTCTTCAGATCCGCAGCGCGCGTTTCCGCAGTGTAGCTGCGTCCCTCGCACTCCCTGCGTCGTGCATTCTCGCGGAACTTTTTGGCTTCAGCCGGGCAGTGAGCGGAAAGCTGGCTGTAGTTATGATCATTCAGCGTTTTGCAGACCGATTTCGTCGTGGCTGCCATATCCAGCTTGCAATCCTTGACAATGGAAACGCCGCCCAGTTTGTGCTGCTCGTGCTGCTGCAGAGCGCTGTAGGCCTGCGCATCGCGGGGCGCGTCCTTGCGCACCATGTCGCATAGCTGTTGGCGCTGCTCGCCGCAGGCCGAGCCCGGTTGCAGGATCAGGGTGGCGCTGCCAATCCAGTCGGCGGTGCTGTGGTAGCGCGAGGTGTCGCACACCTGCTCTTTTATTTTCTTGACCTGTTCTTCCGAATCGCAACTGCCGCCGACACGCTTGCCGCTGAACGCCATGGTCATGTTCATCTCCCGGCCGGCAAACTGAATCTTGCCCTGATAGCCGCCGGGCGTTGTGGTTTGCTCGCCTGTGCCGGTCATCACCTCGCCGTCATGGTCGCAGCGCGCTTTCCAGGTGGTCTTGTTACCGACGGTTTTGACGTCGGTCATCTTGCAGTTTTTGTCGCCGGAGGTTTTTTCGGGATTGTTTTCGCCGCCCTTTGCAATGCACACTTTCTGCGTCGTGGCGGGCATGGCGAAAGGCATGCCGGGCATTTCCATCTTGTTGGTGATTTCCCAGTACTCGCCGGGCGCGGCATGGGCCGCAGCGCCCAATAAACCGGTCAGCATGCCAAGGACTGCGAGGTAGTGTCTGTTCATGATCTCTCCACAAGTGGGTTGGGGTACCAAACCTGATCCAAGCTGCCGCGATTCTTTGCTTTCCGGCAGGGGACGTCAAGCGGGAGTTTCTTCGCGGGAGGCGGTCTCCCGGGCGAAGACGTGCTGGATGGAAGCAGTGCAGGGATCCATAAAACCAAAGCCCGGCATTGCACCGGGCTTGTGACTGCTGGGGAGGGGAAAGTGACGGGGATGCCAGGCTGTTTCAGCGCCGTCGAATCCCTGGTTTATGTCATCTCATGGCGAAGGTCATGCAGTTGGCTTCGCTGTGGACAAGTCCGACCTGCACGCTGTCTGCCGAGCATTCGAAGTCGTCGTTGAACTTGCAGATGGAGGTTTTGCAGGCGCCGATGCCGGCCATGATTTCCATCTTGTGGGTGTGTTGCTGTCCGGCCTGGAAGGTGTCGCAGGCGGGGTGGGTGGTGTCGCCGATGGTGATGGCGCGGGCATGGCAACAACTGTTGGCGTTGTAGACGCACTCGTTTGCCATGCAGTTTTTAACAGGGGGCATTTCGATCATTATCTTGTCCATGACTTGGGTTCCTTTTGGTTGGTTGGTTAAGTCAACAGTGCCTCGATAGCCGACAGGCCGTCGCGGATGATGTGGCGCGGGGGCAAAAGCTGCCATCGGTGTTTGCCTGATAATGCGGCGGGAGAATGGGGAAGTTTGTTATGGGAGTTGGGCTGATGGGCAGCGGCAGCGGGTTTGCGGGCGCGCCGACGCCCCGTCGTATTTAAGTGTTGACATCAGAACGCTCGTTCTTTAGGATGCAAGAACGTTCGTTCTGTAGAGGTGACATCATGTCCGATTCCGACCCCAGTGCCAGAGACGCCGAGTACCTGGCCAAGTTGCAGGATTACTACGCTGACTGGAAGAGCATCCCTTCCTATGCCGCACTGTGCGATGTGTTCGGCATCGCTTCCAAATCCTGGGTGAAGGCCATCCTGGATCGGCTGGAAAAGGCCGGTTTCGTGGAGCGCACGCCGGACGGGATGTGGATTCCCAGCCGCCAGTTCTTCGCCCGCCCGTTTGCCGAGTCGGCCGTACAGGCTGGCATGCCGGTCGCGGTAACCGAGACGCAGGGCGATTATTTCGTCATTGACGAAATGTTGATCGAGAAGCCTTCCACTACCACCATGATCCCGGTAAAAGGCGATTCCATGATCGACGCGGGCATCCACGAAGGCGACATCGCCGTGGTGGAGAAGCGCAACCTGGCCAGTGTTGGCGACATCGTGGTGGCCATCGTGGACAATGAATTCACCCTGAAGACGCTGGACAAGGAGCGCGGCCAGTACATTCTGCGTCCGGCCAATCCGGCCTATCCTGTTATTCGCCCGCAGGGCACACTGGAGATATTCGGCGTTCTGGTGGGGTTGATCCGTAAGTACAAGTAGCGAGCAGTAGGTTGGGCAAAGCGCAGCGTGCCCAACAAACAAAGGCATCATTACTGATGTTGGGCACACTGCGCTTAGCCCAACCTACGAGAAGAGACTTTGCAGTTTTGGCTCCGGCTCGTCCGGCTTTGGTAATTCACGGGCGGATACGGGCAAGGGTTTGCTAAAATCGCACCCCGTTTGCTACCGGTACGCACATCATGAATCCCACCCTGGTCTTCGACATCGAAACCATTCCCGATATCGCCGGTCTGCGCCTGCTGTACGAGCTGGACAGCGCAGTGAGTGATGCCGAAGTGGCGGAGATGGCTTTCCAGATGCGCCGCCAGAAGACCGGCAGCGATTTCCTGCCGCACCATCTGCAGCGCGTCGCCGCGATCTCCTGCGTGCTGCGCGAGGGCGAGAATTTCAAGGTGTGGACGCTGGGCGAGCCGGACGAGGACGAAGGCAGCCTCATCAAGCGCTTTTTCGACGGCGTCGAAAAATACACTCCGCAATTGATCAGTTGGAACGGCGGCGGCTTCGACCTGCCGGTGCTGCACTATCGCGGACTGATTCACGGCATTCAGGCACCGCGCTACTGGGACCAGGGCGAGGACGACAAGGATTTCAAGTGGAACAACTACATCAGCCGTTACCACTCGCGCCATCTCGACCTGATGGACCTGCTGGCGATGTACACCGGACGCGCCAATGCGCCGCTGGATGAACTGGCCAAACTCATCGGCTTCCCCGGCAAGCTGGGCATGGACGGCAGCAAGGTGTGGGAGGCTTACCAGCAGGGCAAGCTGGCTGAGATCCGCAACTATTGCGAAACCGACGTGGTGAATACCTGGCTGGTGTTTGCGCGCTTCCAGTTGATGCGCGGCCAGTTCACCAAGGCGCGTTACGACAAGGAGCTCGAACTGGTGCGCAGCACGCTGGCAAAATCCGCCGAGCCGCACTGGGCGGAATATCTCGCGGCCTGGAACAAGGGATAAGGCATGCTGCGTCGAGTTTGGCTGGCCACTGGTTGGCTGTGGATTGCCGCCGTGTTTTACATATCCCTCATGCCGCATCCTCCCGAGCCGGTTTCCTTCCATGGGGTGGACAAGTTGGAGCATCTGCTCGCTTACGCAACGCTCATGCTCTGGTTCTGCCAGATATACCTTGATCAACAAATGCGCATTCGGCTATTTGCCGGGTTTGTCATAATGGGTATCGGCATTGAGTTTCTGCAGAGCATGGGCGGTTACCGCAATTTTGAATATGTCGACATGCTGGCCAACACTCTCGGGGTTCTGTTCGGCTGGAGTTTGGCTAAGACCGGCATGGGCAAGATACTGATGGCACTTGAGCAAAGGCCGGGATTGAGGGGAGTCAAATGAAATTCGTCATCGCACTGGCACTGCTTGCGGCGCTTATTCTGCTTTACCGCAGGTGGGTACGTGCCTCGCGCCTGCGCTATCTCGACCAATTCGAAATTCCCGCAGCCGTGCTGGAACGCACCCGCGCCAAGCGCCCGGAATTGACGCAGGAACAAATGCACCTGGTGCAGCAGGGATTGCAGCAGTACTTCCGCATATGCGTGGCAGCGGGCGGGCGCTTTGCTTCCATGCCCTCGCAAGCGGTCGACGATCTGTGGCACGAGTTCATCCTGTTCACGCGCCAATACGAACAGTTCTGCAAGCGCGCGCTGGGCGACTATCTGCACCACACGCCGGTCGAGGCCATGCCGACGCGCGATACCGCGACCGAGGGCATACGCCGCACCTGGCGCCTGGCGTGCAATATGGAAGGGATAGATCCCAAGCACCCGCAGCGGCTGCCCTTGCTGTTTGCGCTGGACGCGCAACTGGGTATCGCGGGCGGTTTCATATACACGCTGAATTGCAAGGATGCGGCCGCTTCGTCCGGCGGTGCATTCTGCGCTTCGCATATCGGCAGTTGCGGGGGCGATAGCGGCGGTGGGGATTCCGGCAGCAGCGACGGCGGGAGCAGTTGCGGCAGCGGTTGTGGCGGTGGAGGAGATTAGAAGTGAGTAATAGCAACATGAAAAATAGCAGTGTAGTCATTGAGTCGCTGGACCACGAAGGCCGCGGAATCGCGCATGCCGACGGCAAGGTGATCTTCATCGAGGGCGCGCTCACGGGTGAACGCGTGACCTATTCCTCGTATCGCAAGAAGAACAATTACGAGCAGGCCAAGGTTGAACAAGTCCTGAAGACTTCGTTCATGCGCGTACACCCCAAGTGCCCGGTGTTCGGTGTGTGCGGCGGCTGCTCCATGCAGCATCTGGACCCTCGGGCGCAAGTTGCGGTCAAGCAACGCGTACTGGAAGACAACCTGCAGCGCATTGGCAAGGTCAAACCTGAAGTCGTGCTGTCGCCGATCTACGGCTATGCCTGGGCTTATCGCCAGCGCGCGCGCCTGTCGGTGCGCCATGTGCTGAAGAAGGAGAAGACGCTGGTCGGCTTTCGCGAGCAGAACGGCAAGTACGTGGCCGACATGCAGCATTGTGAAATCCTGACGCCCAAGATCGCCGCGCTGTTGCCGCTACTGGGCGAGCTGAACGAAAAATTCACCGTGCGCGACATCCTGCCGCAGATCGAAGTGGCGGTTGGCGAGCATGTCGACGTGCTGGTGCTGCGCATCCTGGCGGCACTCTCGCCCTCGGACGAGGCGCTGATCCGGGAGTTTGCCGACAAACACCAGGTGCAGTTCTGGACCCAGACCAAAGGACCGGAAACCGTCGTGCCCTTCTATCCTCTGGATGCGCCGGCCCTGAGCTACAGCCTGCCGGAGTTCGGCATCACCATGCCGTTCGCACCGACCGAGTTCACCCAGGTGAACAGCGACATGAACCGCCTGATGGTCAGCCGCGCCATGCGCCTGCTTGATCCGCAGCCGCACGAACGCATCGCCGATTTCTTCTGCGGACTGGGCAACTTTACGCTGCCCATCGCGCGTAGCGGTGCACGAGTGCTCGGCATTGAGGGCAGCGAAGCCCTGGTGAAGCGCGCCAGACAGAATGCTGAATACAACGGCCTGACGGGAAACACCGAATATCGTTCCATGAACCTGTTCGATATGAATGAGGCCGAACTGGCCAAGCTTGGCCATTTTGACAAGTGGCTGGTCGATCCCCCGCGCGACGGCGCGATCGAACTGATGAAGTCCATCAGCGATGCGACTGCGCCCAAACGCATCGTCTACGTGAGTTGCAGTCCTTCCACGCTGGCGCGCGATGCCGAAGTGCTGGTGCATGCGAAGGGTTACGCGCTTAAAGCGGCCGGCGTGATGAATATGTTCCCGCAGACCTCGCATGTGGAGTCGATTGCGGTGTTCGAGCGGGAATGACGAACCGGAAGGGATATTTCAAATGAAAAGATATGACGACCTGGTAGCCGAGGCGCTCACGCGTGTAAAAGAGATCATGCCTTGGGATTTGAGCCGGGCGCTTGCTGCGGGCAGCAAACCCCTTCTGCTCGATGTGCGCGAGCCGGCAGAATTTGACGTGCTGCGCATTCCGGGTTCGATCAATGTGCCGCGCGGAATACTGGAGCAATCCTGCGAATGGGACTACGACGAGACGGTGCCCGAACTTGCCGCCGGGCGCGACCAGGAGATCGTGATCATCTGTCGTTCCGGCAAGCGTTCGGTGCTGGCGGCAGACATGTTGCTGCAAATGGGCTTCACCAACGTGGTGTCGCTCAAGACCGGCGTGCGCGGCTGGAGCGATTACGAACAGCCAATGACAAACGCGAAAGGCGAGGCGCTGGATGCGGATGCGGGAGATGTGCTGCTCGCGCCGCGCGTAAGGCCTGAGCAGCGTAAACCGAAAGCGAGTTGAATTTCTCGGGGTTATTTCGGCGTTAACGCGTTGCCGCCGAACGCTATCCCGTCCCACCCCGTTCTGATGAAATTCCGGATGTTCTGGTGATCCGCGCCCTCCGGGTGCTTGAGCACGTCGTCGCGATAATAGGCGCCGAAGCAATGCAGCGTTTGCTGTGGCGAGAGTTTGTGCAGTTTAGCGAAGGAAAAGAGTTTGCACGAGCCGTTATTTTTGCCGGCCTCGTTGAGATAAGTACCGTTTTTGAACGAGGTGGGGGTGAATTCGTAAAGCGCGTCGATCACCGACATCGTGTCGTTGAACTCGATGCTGTCGGGCGATTCATTCAGGCGGTGCAGCAGTGCATTCAGTTCCATAGAGTGATTTCCGAAGTACACAAAGATAAAGGCGGCCGCAGCCGCCTTTATGCTTGAGGCGAATTAAAACTTAATCCCGTTCGCCGCTGAATGCCATCAGCAGGTTCAGCAGGTGGATGAACAAGTTGTAGATGTCCAGATACAGCGACAGCGTGGCCATCACATAGTTGGTTTCGCCGCCGTGCACGATACGGCTCACGTCGTACAGGATGTAGGCCGAGAAGATCATCACCGCGATGGCGGAGATGGTCAGCGACAGTGCGGGAATCTGGAAGAAGATATTGGCCAGCGAAGCGACGATGAGCAGGATCAGCCCGATGAACAGGAACTTGCCCATGAAGCTGAAATCCTTCTTGGTTGTAGTGGCAATGGTTGCCAGTGACAGGAAGATGACTCCCGTTCCGCCTGCGGCCATGCCGACCAGTTGCGCGCCGTTGCTGAAGTGCAATGCGACCTGCAGGATGGGGCCGAGGAATACACCCGCCACGAAGGTGAAGCCGAGCAGGGCGACGACGCCCCACACGCTGTTGCGCAGGGCGCTCACGGCGAACAGCATGCCCATCATTACGCCGAACATTATCAACGAAGACATGATCGGACTTGCCGCCATGAAAGAAAGGTTGATCGAGGTGCCGATGAGCGCGCCGATGACGGTCGGGATCATGGTCATGCCGAGCATCATGTAAGTGTTGCGCAGGACTTTGTTCTGTTCGGCGGCTAGCGCCGGGTGTTGGGTTGCGGCTTGAGTTTGGTATTGCATGGTTTCCTCCAGAAGATACGGGTATGTTTCTGCGACGGCAGTGAGAGTACAGAAGCAGTGAAAAAGTTGCAACCTTGCCCGTTAATAGAGAATCTCGCGAAGCGACCGACCGTACCCCTCGCCCATCGGGAGAGGGGGAACGGGGGGCGAGCAAGGGGTTTCGTGGAGCATGCTCCACGCCTTGCGAGCGGTTTCGGCTATGCCGAAACGCGCCCTGCATAGGGAGGGAACGATCAAGGCGCAGACGATTTATGATATGAGGCGGTCTGCGCCATGATCGTTGGGTGCGGGGGGTATTTCGGGTATCATGCGCGGCGTTGCGTGCCGGACATTGCATGACAGACGGAACTTCTGAATGAAATCAGAGCCGTAGTTCGGCACCTAGAGCAGTTCCCCGGAGGTGTGGCCGAGTGGTTGAAGGCACTAGTCTTGAAAACTAGCGAGGATGAGAGTCCTTCGTGAGTTCGAATCTCACCGCCTCCGCCAATTTTGAAGCAATTTGTAATCGTTCAGGAGTGAAATAATGCTGCGTAAAATTCTTGCAATCTCTTTGATGTCGGTCACTTCGGTGGTTTTGGCGGATACGCTGGATATCGGCTTGAGCGACACGACAGCCCAGTTCAAATACGGCGTTGCCAGCGGACTTTCCGGCAAGTCTGAAGTGTATGCGGAACTGATGTACAACGACGCGAACAGCGTCATCGGCGGCGTGGGTCTGCTGGTGGCGAATGACGAGATGACTGTACCCGGACTGACCATCGGCATTGGTGCCAAAGCGCTGGCCGCCACCACCAAGGAAACGCCGAGCCGCCAGAATGCTTCTACGCTCGCCCTGGGCGCGCAAGTTCGCTATGAATTGCCGGCTGAACGCCGCGTCGCTTTTGCGGGCGAGGCCTACTTCGCTCCCAAGATCATCACTTTCGGTGATGCCGACCGTTACCAGCAATACGGCGCGCGCGCCGAGTTCTCGATTTCCCCGCAACTGCAAGTCTATGCCGGCTACCGCAAGACCTGGTTCCATATAAAAGACTCGGGTGCGGATGCGGTATTGATCAACGGCCCGCACGTGGGCGTCCAGCTCTCGTTCTGAGTCCTGGGCTGGAATAACCATGCTGAAGGCTGTTCTGGCGTTCGGGCTGTTTGCGCTGGCATTCGCAGCGCAAGCCAAGGATGTCTCGGCGCAGCAGGTCGGCGTGGAGTACGCGCGCGGCAATCTGGAAAAGGCCGAAGCGGATCACAAGAATAGTCTGCAACAGGTGTCCGAATCCGAGAAGCATCTGGCCGAAGCGCAAAAACGCCTGGATGATAACCGCCAGAAAGCGGCGGTCTCGCAAAAGAATCTGGAAGCGTTCAGGGCCAAGTATGTCCGGGCTCAGGAGTTGCTGGATCAGGCCTGGAAACAACCCTAAGCTTTATCGCGCGCATTCAGTATCCCAGCGCGCGTGCCCCCTGATAGAAAACAAAACTGATCGTCCACGCCAGCACCAGGGACCAGGCGAGGGCAAACAGCGTGTAACGCAGGTCCTTGGATTCGCTGCGCAAGGTGGCGATGGCGGACAGGCAGGGTGTGTATATCAGGGTAAACAGCATAAAACTGTAGGCCTGCACCCAATCCAGTTGTTGCCCCATGGCTGTACCCAGCGCATCCCCGCTCAGGCCGTAGATCACCGCCAGCGAGCCGATGACAATCTCCTTGGCCACAAAACCGAAGATCAGCGCGATGGTGAGTTGTTCGTTGATGCCGATGGGCGCGAAAATCGGCTGCAGCAGGCTGCCTATCATGCCGGCCAGGGTGTCGGCGCCGGCCGGTGCGGCGGAAGCCGGCAGGTGGGTGAGCAGCCAGACCAGCACCACGCCGGCGATGATGAACTGCGTGGCGCGGCGCAGAAAATGCTTCACTTCCAGCCAGCCGCGCAGCAGCATCTGGCGCGCGGTGGGGAAGCGGTAAGGTGGAAGCTCCAGCACGAACGGTTCGCTGTTCTGGAAGCTTTTCTTGAACAGCAATGCGGAGAGTATGGCGGCAACGAAGCTGAACAGATACAGGCTGAACAGCACCAGCGGCGCGGCTTCGACCGAGAACAGGGCGGCGGTGATGAATACGAACACCTGCAGGCGCGCCGAGCATAGCGAGAACGGGATCACCAGCATGGTGAGCAGACGCAGCGAGCGCGAGCGCATCACGCGCGTGCCCATCAAGGCCGGCACATTGCAGCCGAAACCCATCAGCAGCATGACGAAGCCGCGCCCGTCCAGCCCCATTTTCGCCATCAGCGCATCCATCAGGAAGGCGGCGCGCGAAAGATAGCCGCTGTCTTCCACCATCGCCATGAACAGGAAGAACAGCACAATGATGGGCACGAAGGCCGCGACGGTGGCCACGCCGTTGTAGATGCCGTCCAGCAGCAAGCCGGAGAGCCAGGCGGGCAGGCCGGCACACGCCGGGTCGAGCGCGCTCTCGCGCAGCCAGCCGAGCGCTTCGCCCACCCATCCCTGCAGTGGCTGGCCCAGCAGGAAAATGGCCTGGAACAGCAGGTACATGATGCCGAAGAAAATCGGCAGTCCCAGCCACGGATGCAGCATCACGCGGTCGAGCTTGTCGGTGAGGTTTTCCGGCAATTGCGGCGGCACCTGCACGGCGTGTTTCAGCACGCGCGCCATTTCGGACTCGATGTGCTCGTCCTGCTCCAGTTGGCTGCGCAACTGTTCCGCCATGCCGGGAGTGGGGTAACGCAGTGCTTTGGTGACGGCCTGCAGTGCTTCCTGGTAACCGGTGCCGTATTTGCCGCTGAGCAGGAAGATGGGCATGCCCAGCATGTCCGCCATCTTCTTGCTGTCGATGGTGATGCCGTATTTTTTTGCCTCGTCCGCCATGTTGAGCAATACCACGACGTTCATGTTGAGTTGCTTGAGTTGCAGCAACAGGCTCATCTGGCGCTCGATCTGCGTGGCGTTGAGAATGACCAGCGCCAGGTCGGGCACGTTGTCGTGCAGGAAATGGCGCACCACCTGCTCGTCGTCGGAGAAGCCGTGCAGGTCGTAGATGCCGGGCAGGTCGATGATTTCCACCATGTCCGAACCCAGCAGGATCTTGCCGCTGAGCAGTTCGACGGTGATGCCGGGCCAGTTGCCCACGCGTGCCGCACCGCCGGTCATGCGGTTGAACAGCGTGGATTTTCCGGTGTTGGGCATGCCCAGCAATGCGATGCGTTTCATGTGCGGCACACCTTGACTTTCGTGGCCTCGCTGCGGCGCAGCAGGATGTCGGTGGTCCCGATGCGCACCTGCAGCGGCCCCGAAAAACTGGCTTTGCGGATGAGCTCGATTTGTTTCCCGCTGCGGAAGCCGAGTGCCTGCAGTCGCAGATGCAATGCTTCTTCGGCGTGAATGGCGACGATGGTGGCGGTGTCGCCGGCGTGCAGTTGAGCCAGGGTGAGTGAGGGCATGATTGAACCGGTTTCGATTGGCGCCATTATTTCACAGGGCCGGCGCTCTTGTCGCGTAACGTACGTCGATTAAGGTAGAATGCGACCTTTAATTTTGTGGCAGCAGCGAACATGATCAAGGGAAGTCTCGTAGCGATCGTAACGCCCATGCAAGAGGACGGCAGCCTGGATCTGGCGGCCTTCCGCGCGTTGATCGATTTTCATATTGCCGAGGGTACCGACGCCATTGTGGTGGTCGGGACGACCGGCGAATCCCCTACCGTAAACGTGGAAGAACACGAATTGCTCATCGCCGAAGCGGTGAAGCATGTCGCCAAACGTATTCCCGTCATCGCCGGAACGGGCGCGAATTCGACCCGGGAAGCGATCGAGCTGGCCACCTTCTCGAAGAAGGCGGGCGCGGATGCTTCGCTCACGGTCGTTCCCTACTACAACAAGCCGACCCAGGAGGGCTTGTACCAGCACTTCAAGGCCATCGCCGAAGCGGTGGACATGCCGCACATCCTTTACAACGTGCCCGGGCGTACCGGTGCTGACATGAGCAACGACACCGTGTTGCGCTTGGCGCAGATCGGGAACATCGTGGGCATCAAGGATGCGACCGGCGGCATCGAGCGCGGCAGCGACCTGCTGCAGCGCGCCCCGAAAGATTTTGCCATCTACAGCGGCGACGATGCCAGCACGCTGGCGCTGATGCTGCTGGGTGCGGTGGGCACCATTTCGGTGACGGCCAACGTCGCACCGGGGCTGATGCATGAAATGTGTGCGGCGGCATTGAGCGGGGATATGGCCAAGGCGCGCGAGATCAACTTCCGCCTGCTCGGGCTGCATCGTAACCTGTTCGTCGAGGCCAACCCGATTCCGGTCAAGTGGGCGGTGGCGCGCATGGGTAAAATCCGAAACAATTTGCGTCTGCCGCTGACGCCGCTTTCCGCGGGTTTCCATCCTGTGGTGGAAGCGGCGATGCGCCAGGCTGGAGTTATTTGATGGGAGCAGTCATGCAAGTCAGGAATCAGGTATTCGGATTTGTCGTAATCGCGTTGCTGGCTGGATGCAGCAGCATCACCGAGCGCGAGGCGGATTACAAAGCAGGGGCGGTCAAGGCCCGGCCGCTGGAAATGCCGCCCGGCTTGACAGCGCCGGAATCGGACCCGCGCTATGCGATTCCGGGGAAAGAAGGCGAACAGGTCGCCACCTATTCGGAATACACCAGAAAAAATGTCGAGCAGCCACCTGCAGAGGCGACCGCCGCGCCGGCTGCCAGACTGCAGGAAAAAAACGGCAGCAAAAGCATCCTGCTGGCTGAACCGTTCGACCGCAGTTGGCGCCGGGTCGGGCTGGCGCTGGAGCACGCCAAACTTCAGACGTCTGACAAGGACCGAAGCAAGGGAATCTATTTCCTCGTCGCCGCCGACAAGGACAAGAAGAAACAGCCGGATTATCAGTTGATCGTGCGCGAGACTGCCGCAGGCTGCGAGGTCACTGTCGTTGACCAGAGCGGCAAGAGCGATGCGGAAACCACCCGGCTCGTCGAAGTCGTTTACCAGAATCTGGACAAGAATTCCAATGGCGGCGCAGCCCGTCCTCCCCGCGGAGATGCGGTTCGCAGTCCTCGGTAGCGGCAGCGAGGGCAACGCCCTCGTCGTCCAGGTCAATCAATCCCGTGTTTTGCTGGACTGCGGTTTCTCCCTGAGCGAAACGCTGGCGCGTCTGGCGCGGCTGGGTCTGCAGGCAGAACAACTGGACGGCATTGTGGTCACGCACGAACACGGCGACCATATTTCGGGTGTCGCCAGGCTGGCGCGCAAATTCAACCTCCCCGTCTGGCTCACCCACGGCACCCTGCGCACGCAAAACGCGGCATTTGCCGAACTCGCGATTACCGAAATCAATCCGCATTTGCCCTTCGCCATCGGCGACGTGCGGGTGCAGCCCTATCCCGTGCCGCACGACGCAGCCGAGCCGGTGCAATTCGTGTTCGGCGACGGCGTGCGAAAATTGGGCGTGCTCACCGATGCGGGCAGTTCCACGCCGCACATCGAGGCGACCCTGAACGGTTGTCATGCGCTGGTGCTGGAATGCAACCACGATGCCCGGATGCTGGCCGAAGGCGATTACCACTTCAGATTGAAACAGCGTGTAGGCGGGCGCTACGGTCATTTGAACAATGCGGATGCCGCTGCCTTGCTGGGGCGGCTGGACAACAGCCGCTTGCAGCATATCGTTGCCGCGCATCTGAGCCGCAAGAATAACGATGTTGATCTGGTGGTGGAGGCTTTGAGCGGTGTTGCGGGGTGTGCGCCGGAACAGATCGCGGTGGCGACACAGGAACAGGGGCTGGATTGGCGCGAGATCGTCTGAACGCCGGGAAATCCAGGCAATAAAAAAAGCCGACTTGCGTCGGCTTTTTTATCAGCTGGTTGGGCCGATTACTTTGCAGCAGGAGCAGCAGCAGGTGCGGATGCGGCTTCGGCAGCAACCGGAGCGGATGCGGCATCAGCAGCAGGAGCAGCAACCGGAGCGGCAGCAGGTGCAGCAGCTTTTTCGCCGCAAGCAGACAGAGACAGAGCCAACAGAACAGCGGCGATCAGAGCAGAGATTTTCATTTTGTTTCCTTAGATAGATTAAGAATTAAGGGAGATTTTGTTTGTTCCTTACCGTTCGCAGCAGCCTCCCCTGTTGCGAATGGCGCGGCATTCTATCACCAATTTCAGGGAATACCAGAGCAAGAAGTGTGGGAGGGCTACAAGCCGAGCTTGGTGCCGGAGGTGCAGGGCTGCGATGATGTCCACATTTCGTGGAACAGCGAATTGAGGCGGCGCGCCTCTTCGGGGTCGTTTCTTGCCAGCAATCCGCGCGTGTCGTCGAAATGGTAGCGGCGCACATAGTGCGCGTTATCCGCGACGGCGAACGGCTCCGTGATGTGTTGCAGGCTTTTCGGGGTCCGGTAGATGAACATGCTGTGGCTGAACTGGGTGAGCAGGGTCATCATGCGCGGGCAGAAGCGAATCAGGGGCTGCGGGTCGTGTGTCAATAAGTTCAAGCGATTCATGCTGTTGGAAAGCAGGAAGTGGCGCAAGGTATCGTAACGGGCCTCGGAGTTGAAGCCGATATCTTCGAAATTCTTTTCGAAGATGTTCAGAGTGCGTTGTGCCGATGCGCACACCGTATCCAGCGCGGCGATGTAATCGGCCGCGCCGTCAAACTGGGTATGCTGCAGGATATCGTCGCCCATGCCGACAGCTCCTTTATTTGGCGCCCGGTGTCACATACCCGTCCAAGTACCATTGATACAGCAAATCGGCAGCTTCGCGCGTGAGCTTGCTCGATGCAGTCAGGCTTCGACTATCCGCCAACTCGCGCAACGTACGGTAGCAACCCTGCCCGACCTGATGCGCATCGCCATTGATGAAAATCGAGCTTCCGTGGCATAGCATCAGGGTTTTGAGGTCGAGTTTTACGCCGCTTTTTTGCACTGCCTGGGCAAAACGCGCTTCGGTCAGTGGTTTTGCGGGAGAATCGAAATAGATGTGCGGTTTGGGTTCGGACAGGTAGCTCCCCAGGAAATTGGCCACGTCCTCGTCGTCCCATTTCACCTTGCGTATGGTGCGCGCGACTTGTTGCAGCATGTCCGGGCCGATTTCGGAAGAATGCTTCTGCGCTTTCAGGTCGGGGTCGGCATAGGTCCCCTTGATTTCGATGCGGTCTTGCAGGTAAACGAGGAACTGTTCCGCCAGTTCCTGATACCACGGCGTGCGGAATCCGATGGAATAGGTCATGCAATCGTCTTCTGCAATGCCGTTGTGCGCGCAATGGGGTGGCAGGTAAAGCAGGTCGCCCGCTTCCACGATCCACTCCTGCTCCATCTTGAAATCCTTCAGCAGGCGCAACGGCGCGCCCTCGACCAGTGTCTGGTCTTCTTGCGTGGAAATCTGCCAGCGCCGGTGTCCCAGCCCCTGTACCAGAAATACATCGTATACGTCGAAGTGAGGGCCGACCCCGCCGCCCGGAGGCGCGTAGCTCACCATAAGATCGTCGAGCCGCGCATGCGGAATGAAACTGAACATCTGGGCCAGTTCAGCACCCTTCGGCAGGAAGTGGTTGACGCCTTGCACCAGCACGGACCATTTTCCCTTCCTGGAAAGCCCCTCGAAATCCTCGGGCATGAACGGCTCGTTGCGTAGCGCCCATTTCTTGCGCTGATGCGTCACCAGGCGCGCTTGCACGTCGTCGCGACAGGCCAGACCGATCAATTGTTGGGGATCAAGCAAGCCTTTGAAGCCGGGGATGGCGTTGCGGACCAGGAGGGGTTTTTTCTGCCAGTAATCGCGCAGAAATTCGTTGACGGTCAGGCCGCCGAGCAGGGGAAGTTTAGTATTCATTGTGTGATTATAATCTCCGCAAAATCGTTTGGCATAAAATAAAACTCGGTTAGAATGGTTCGGCAGGAGGCCTCTATGCCATCACAAGTTGTATTACAAGTCGGATCTGACGCACCGCACTTTGAGCTGGCCGATGCAGACATGCATATGTTCAGTCTGGAGGCGCAACGCGGCAAGAGCATCGTGCTGTATTTCTATCCCAAGGACGACACGCCGGGATGCACGATGGAGGCGAACGAGTTCAGCGATCACGAGGACGAATTCGCCAAGCACGACGCCATTGTGGTCGGCATCAGCCGCGACGACTGCATCAGCCACGCCACTTTTCGCGACAAGTACGGGCTTGCGGTGCAGTTGTTGTCCGATACCGACGGGCGCATATGCAGGAAATACGGCGTGTTGTACGAGAAGGAAGTGGACGGGCACAAGAAACTTGCCATCCAGCGCTCCACTTTCGTCATCGACAAGAAAGGCAAGCTGCGCCATGTCCTGTACGGTGTCCACGCCCACGGGCACCCGCAGGAGATTCTTAAATTGATAAAGGAAATGAAATGAAGATTGAAAAGAACGCCGTCGTCTCGCTGACCTACGAACTGACCGACGCCAGCGGCGCGCTGCTGGAAAAGAACAGCGAACCTATCAGCTACCTGCACGGCGGCTACGACGGCATCTTTCCCGCAGTGGAAGAAGTACTGCACGGCAAGGCAGTGGGCGACAAGTTTTCCGTCAGCATGGAGCCGGACGATGCTTTCGGCGAATACGAACACGAACTCGTGCGCGCCGAACCGCGCGGCATGTTCCCCAAAGATGTCGCAGTCGGCATGCAGTTCGAGGGCGGTGCCGAGGGTGATGACGACGAGGATTACATGCTCTACACCGTCACCGAAGTCACCGACGACGAAGTCACGGTCGACGGCAACCATCCGCTGGCCGGCAAATCGCTGATCTTTTCGGGCACGGTTACCGGCGTGCGCGCTGCCACAGCCGAAGAACTGAGCCACGGGCATGTGCACGGCGACGGCGGACATCAGCACTAGTCAGTTCGTCGATGCAGCGATCCGGGATCATCAAGGCCAACAGCTTTGTTGATTTCGTGATCGTGCAGTAAAGCCGGGCTGCAGCGGTCTCAACGCCCGGTTCCGCTCCGCTTTTTTCTATTCCGCTTTCTGATTCTGGGCTGCGAGTACCTGGCACAGGCGCTCGTCGCCCGGGTTCAGCGTGCAGGCTGCCACGGCATCGAACAGGCCCTGTATTTCTTCCAGACTGAAACTTGCCAGCAAACGGCTTGCCATTTCCGTCTGCAACGGCAGCATGCGCGACTGACCGTCCGGTAGATTGAAACGAAACCCCGCCAGCCGCTTCAACTCTCCCTCGTCTTTGCTCAGCTCGGCTTGCTCGTCCTGCAGGCTGTCGTAGCATGCCTCCAGTTCGTCTATCAGTTCGTCCGGCAGATCTTCGGGTATGGCCACTTCCAGACCCATGCTGTCGTCGGTTGCGGTGCAGGGGACGCCACGCTGTTCTGCAAAGGCTACGAATTTGTCGCGCAAGGCCGCGTCGAAGAAGATGTATTCGATCATGAAATTAATAGGTGAGGATTTAAGGTGGCACATCGTGCCTTGCGCCGCAGTCTAAATCAACTATCCGAACGAGAAAGTTCGCGCAACAACCGCTCCGCGACCTCGGTCGCACCGTCCGGTACCGGCGGCGCGGATACGGGGCTTGCCCAAAGAGCGAACAGTTCTTGCGCGATGGCTCCGCTTTCCAGCTGTTCGCGCGAAACTTCGCGGCATGTCCCGTGCCGTTGCAGCCACCCGGTCAGGGCGGGCGCTTCCGGCCAATCCGGCCGGTTGACGTAAAGGACAGGCGTGCCGCTGCAGGCCGCCTCGACAAAACTGCCGTAGCCCGGCTTGGTCAGCAGCGCATCGCAACTGGCCAGCAGATCGCCGAAACCCATAGGCAGCGATTCCAGCACGATGGCATCGGGATGCACGGTTTGCCATTTGTCCTCAACCAGCCAGCGCACACCGTCGATGTGCGGCCAGCGCTCCACGGGCAAGCGGTTGGCAATGCCGCCCATACTCACCAGCACCAGTTTTTCTTCCCGCGATAATTTCAGATGCCGTTGCAACTCGCCGCGGCGGTTGCTGCCCACGGCTGCGATGGGCCCGACGGGTTCCAGATTGGGCAACGTGGGCATCGCCATGCCGGGCGTGGCACGCAAAAAAACGCCGGCATTGGCATACGCGGCATGAATCTGGTTGGCAATGGCATCGTCGCCGCAGTAGTGGCGGTAGATATCGAACCAGTTCAACGAACACAGCGCCACATTGGGAATGCCCGCCCGCTGCGCACCCGCCAGCGGCAGATATCCCACATTGGAAAACACCGCATCCGCGCCGAGATCGCGCAACAGGCGGGCTTCGTTCCCGACGCGCGCGTCCCAGTTTTCATGAAACGCGCAATAGGCGGCATGGCTGTCTGCCGCACGAACATCCAGCGCCGAAGACATCACCATGCCGATGTCGCCCTCGCCGGGCTGATGGGCGAAAGGCGCATGGATGCGCGATCGCAAATGGGATAGCGGCACATTGGAGCGCACCGTCAGTCGCAACCCGGGATGGAGATGGTGCAGCAGATTCAGCACGGGCGCGGTCTGCGCCAGATGGCCGAATCCGTGGCCGGTGATGGAAACGACGAGATGGGGCATGTGTGATTTTACGGATTGCACAGCGGTGTGTTTGGCGCGGCGCAAGGGGGGCTAGTTCGAGGTCCTGAGCAGCGCCTCGAATTCCAGCGGCGGCAGCGGGCGGGCGAACAGATGGCCTTGCCCATAATCGCACCCCGCCGCCGCAAGAAGGTGGCGTTGGGACGTCGTCTCGACTCCCTCGGCAATGACCTTGAGCCCCAGTTTGTGTGCCATCACGATGATGGCCTCGCACAACGCCATGTCGTCCGAAGTGGCGCTCAGATTGCGCACGAAGCTGCGGTCAATCTTGATGTAGTCGATGTCGAATTTTTTAAGGTAAGACAACGAAGAGTAGCCGGTGCCGAAATCGTCCAGCGCGACCTGGATGCCCGCGTCGCGCAGACCCAGCAGTTTGGTCTGGGTGCCGGCGCTCGCATCGAGCAACAGTCCCTCGGTGATCTCGATTGTCATGCTTTGCCCGGGCAGGCCCAGTTTCTGCAGATGGGGCAGCCATTCCCGGAAATAGCGGTCGTCATTGCGGAACTGGACGGGCGACTTGTTCACGCTGATCTGGAATTCCGGATGATGTATTTCGCGCAGACGCAGCACTTGTCGAGCGGCCTCCCTGAACACCCAGTCGCCGATTTCGACGATCAATCCCGACTCCTCCGCCAGCAGGACGAATTCTGCGGGGTGGATCAGGCCGCGTGTTGGGTGTTGCCAGCGTATGAGCGCTTCGGCTTTGTGGATGTTGCCGCTGGCCAATTCGACAATGGGATGGTAATGCAGGCGGAATTGGTCGCCGGCAAGCGCACCGCGCAAGTCATTGATGAGGTGCATCCGGCTCAGTGCGGCTTCCTGCAGGCTCTGGGTGAAATAGCTGAAACGGTTGCGTCCCTCGCTCTTGGATGCGTACATGGCCTGATCCGCATTGCTCATCAGCATTTCCAGGTTGGTTGCATCCACGGGATAGAGCGTAATGCCGATGCTGGCGGAGACGAAGGCAGTGTCTTCGCCCAGCTGGAACGGCGCAACCAGCGCATTGATGATGGCCTGCGCGATGCGTTCAATATTGTTCGGGTCGTCCAGTTCGGACAGGATGACGGTGAATTCGTCGCCGCCCAGACGGGCCACGGTATCCGATTCGCGCACGCAGGCAGCGATGCGTTGTGCCGCTTCGGCCAGCAGGATGTCGCCCTTGTCGTGCCCCAGGGTATCGTTCACTTCCTTGAACTTGTCGAGGTCGATGAACATCAGCGCCAGCTGCGAACCGTCGCGGTGCGATTTCTTGATCTCGTGCTCCAGTCTGTCCTGGAACATGCGCCGGTTGGGCAGACCGGTAAGCGGATCGAAGTTGGCCTGCTGCCAGATCATTTCCTCCGAGCGCTTCTTCTCGGTGATGTCCTGGCTGACCCCGGTCAGCTTGTATTTGCAGCCTTGTTCGTCGATCAGCGATTTGAAGCGGATGCGCATCCAGCGCATGCTGCCGTCGGTACACAGGGCGCGGATCTCGGTCTCCACCACGAAATCGGCCTCGTCCGAGTCGAGTTCCAGCTGAATGTGGTCGCCGATGCGTTGCGCGTCTTCGGGGTGGATAAAGCGCCGGGCGAAGTCGTCGTACGACATGCGGTAGCCGCCGACCTGCCGCGCGGTGGCAAAGTGCAGCGAGTAATACTGGTCGTTGAAGGTGAACGCGCGGGCGGCAACATCGTATTCCCAGTATCCGAGCGTCGAGATCTTGGCCGCCAGCGCCAGTTCGTCGTTGGTCTTGGCCAGCTCGGCGGTGCGTTTCACCACTTCTTTTTCGAGGCGATCCTGATAGCGCAGCAGGCTTTCGTCGCGTTCCTGAATCTCGCTCAGCATGTCGTTAAACGCCATGATCAAGTCGCCGACCTCGTCGCTCGCATGCTGCGGGACGCGCAGGTTGTAGGTCTTGTCGTTGGCGATGGTGCGCGCGGTATGCGCGACGTCGCGGATGGGATACGAAATCACGCGCTGCAAACGGATCGCCAATGCGTAAATGACCAGCAGCGACAAAGCAAAAACGGCCAGACCGGTCTCAAGGCTGGCTAGATGACTCATCCAGCGCTCCGTGAAATCGGCCTGCAGCAGGATGTAACCGATACGTTCCTTGCCGCGCACCACCGGCCGGAACAAGTCGGCGTTTCTGGACCAGAACTCGGAACGGATTTGCTTGGCGTCGACCCGGTAGTCGCCGGGTACCGGCATGGCCGGGCCGTTGCGCTGCCATGCCGCGAGAGTGTTGCCTTTTGCGTCGAGCAGCCACGAAGCGTCGATCTCGCGGTGTTCCTGCAGCGCCTGGAGCAGACGCCTGGCTTCGGTGCGGTCGCCGAATACCAGTGCCGCCTGGGCATTCTCGGCCAAAATGTCGGAGATGCCGGAAAGCTGTTGCAGGGACTCGTTGTGGCTGCTGCGCAGCGAGCCGGCGAACAGTACCGAGAAACTGACCAGCAGGCTGATCGCACTGCTCAGCACGATGAGGAACACGAGCTTTTTGCGCAGCGACCAGTCAGACAGGTTCGGAATGATGTTCATCGTCATTTCCCGAAGATGTTGGCCGCCAGATTCAGCATCTGCCCGGACAGACGTAAATCGGCTTTGCGGGTCGAGGCGAGATTCACCTCGAACAGCATTTTGTTGTTGCGGTTGAGCAGGCCGATACCGCCGCCGCGTTCGGCAAAGCCGGGAATGTCGGAAATGGTCAGCACGGGCGCATAGCCCAGCGATTTGATGATGGCGAGAAGCCGGCGCTGCTCCTGCTCGCCGATGAACAGCACATGGCAGGCGCTCAGGGCATCGTGGCTGGAGTGCGGGACAATCTGGATTTCGTACTCGCCGACCTTGCGCCGGTTCAACGCGGAAAGCGATGCGTGCAGGTCCTTGTTCCCGATCACGCACAGCCTGATGCGGTCACCCGGCTTGATTGCGTCGGCGGGCCACTCCACGAACTTGATGAAATTGAATACGTACGCCGATTTGACCTGCACCTCCGACAACTCTGCGCGACAAGCCTGTGAGCCGAAACCGGCAAGCAGGAACAAGATCAGCAAGAATCGCGGAGTGCTTTTCATGCGGCGGACGGGCCTGTTCGTATCGTTGTTACCGTCGCCGCGCTGTCGCTGCTATCTGACATGCCATAGTGCTTTCAGGTAGACCGTGCGTTGCGGTACCACCGTCAGCGACGGCATCCAGTCCGGATGGAACTGGACCTCGTCCTTCGACAGCAGGTTCTGCAAGGCGAGCGAAAGCTCAAGCGACGGGGTCACTTGCTCGGCGAAGCGCAAGTCCAGTTCGGTCCTGGCGGGGACGGGTGCCGCCAGCGAAGTCCCCCGGTTCTGGTCGGCATAGGCCAGGCTGCCGATGCGGCGCAGCCACAGGTCGAACTGGCGGTCTGCGCTGAAGTTGTACGAGGAGCGCAGCGAACCCTGGTATTTCGGGCTGCTGCCGTACAGCAGCGAACTGGCGTCATAGCTCGCGTTCGCCCCGGCATCCACCCACATGCGCGAGGCGTTGAGTTGCAGGCGCCAGACGGGCAGCGGGTTCCATTCGGTGGACATTTCCAAGCCGCGTGTGCGCACCGGGGATGCGTTGCCGTAGATGTGCGTGATGCAGATGCCGCGATCAGTCGGATTGTTGCCGAAATTGACGAGTGCGGCAGTGCACGTCGGATCGGCAAAGGGCCCCGCGATCATATCGTTGAGGGCGGGTGAATCGGAATTGTCGGACACTTTGCCGAAGGTGCCGTCGTAATGACTAATGTAAGCGCTCAGGTCGGAAAAGAACGACGGCGTCCATTGCGCGCGGTGTCCTGCCTCAAGGGTGCGCACTTTCTCGTTGCCGAAATCGGTCTGTTCGCCCGGCGCCGCAAAGATCAGAATTGCCGGGTCGCTGGGACTTGCGGACGGAATGGCGACCGCATAGGCGCCCATCGTGCGCTGCACAACGTTGGGCGAACGCACCGTTTTCGACCAGGCGAGCCAGAACGACTGGGTTTCGCTGGGCGTCCACAGCGCACGCACCGAGGGTTGCGGCGAGGTGCCGCCGTAGGTCTGGCGTTCGACGCGCACGCCGGCCTGCAGGCTGAAGGTGCGCGGCAGCAGCGTCCATTCGTCCTGCACAAAAAGGCTGGACAGGCTTACGCTGACGTCGGGACTCGAGGTGGTCAGGAAGCCGCCGGGCTGCATGATTTCGCGGTGGCGGGTCTGGCGCCAATTGCCGCCCCACACGATATCGTGCGCATCGCCCAGCGGGAAGCGGTGCTGCGCGTCGAAATCGAGCGTGGTGTGGTCGTCGCTGGAACCCGGCACGTCGCCGTGGAAGTGCTCGACATAGGTCTGGACGCGCACTTCGCCGCCGCCGTCGGTGGAGCGCTCGAAGCGGCCGAGCAGGTCGCCGCCTTTCCTTGTGGAAACGAAGGGGGCGATCTGGGTCGCACCGTACTGCGCGGCATCGTACATCTCCGCCGGATCGAAGGTGGGGATCAGCCAGGTCTCGTCGGAATGCGAGTCGAACACGCGGCCGCTGAAAAACCAGCGCGTGGCGAGGCCTTCCGGTTTGTCGTAGCGGAAGGTGAGCGAATTGTCGTTCCATTCATCCTGCGCCTCTTTGCCGTTGGCTTCCTTGCCGCCGTCGCGCCGCTGGCCGTTCACGGTGACGCGGAAAGCCGAGCCGTCTTCGCCTTTCGCGCCGTAGCGCAAGGCCAGTCCGGCTTTGCCGGTCTCGGTGCCCGCGTGGGTGTCGACCAGCCAGCCGGTGGTGTCCTGCGCGCGTTTGGTGATGATGTTGATGACGCCGTTGACCGCGTTCGATCCCCAGGCCAGTCCGGCCGAGCCGCGGATGACTTCGATGCGGTTGATCTCTTCCAGCGGCAGGTTTTCCGCCTCCCAGATCACGCCGCCGTAAAGCGAGCTGTAAATGGAGCGGCCGTCCACCAGCACCAGCAGCTTGTTGGCCATGCGCCCGTTGAAACCGCGGATCGACACGGCGAACTTGTTGTTGCCGAGGCGGGCGACTTCGACGCCGGGGGCGAGGTGCAGGATTTCGGGGATGGTCAGTGCGCCGGAGCGTTTGATGTCGGATGCCGAAATGACAAAAACGGCGGCGGCGGTGTTGGAAACGGATTGGGATTTGCGAGAGGCGGATTCGACGCCGACCTTCATCAGGTCGCCCAGGCTGAGTTCGGGCCAGGCCTCTTCTTCCGCGATGGAAGTGCTGGCGTGCGCGGTCGCCGCCAGCATGCTGAACATAAAAGTCCCGCAGATTAACGATTTGTTCATAATCTCTCCCTGTGTTTCTTATTTTTGCCTGATGGAGCGATGCGCCGCATCCACGCAGCTTATCGGCACATTATTCCACATCATGAGTTCACCGGGGGGCGGAGTTATGCGGCGTTGCGCTCCAGTATTGCGGCAAAAAATCCGTCGGTATTGTGCAGTTGCGGGGTGAGTTGCAGGTAATCGCCCATCGCCAGGTCGACGTGCTGCTGTTTCAACACTTCGCCTGCGGGAAGCAAAGTGAAATCGGGATGGGCTGTGAGGAAAGCCTGCACGATGTCCTGGTTCTCTTCGTGCAGCAGGCTGCAGGTGGCATACACCAGGCGCCCGCCCTGTTTCAGCAGGCGCGCGGCCGAAGCCAGAATCGCGGCCTGTTTCACGTTCAGTTCCGCCACGCTTTGCGCGGATTGGCGGAATTTCAGGTCGGGATTGCGGCGCAACGTGCCCAGGCCGCTGCACGGTGCATCCACCAGCACGCGGTCGATCTTGCCGGCCAGCCGTTTCACCTTGGCGTCGTTCTCGTGCGCGATGAGTTGCGGCTGCACGTTACTCAAGCCGGAGCGTTTCAGTCGGGGTTTCAGGTTGGTGAGGCGTTTTTCGGAAATATCCCAGGCATACAGGCGGCCTTGCGAATTCATCATCGCGCCGAGTTGCAGCGTTTTGCCGCCCGCACCCGCGCAGAAATCCACCACCATGTCGTTGCGCTTCGGCGCCAGCAACAGCCCGAGCAACTGGCTGCCCTCGTCCTGCACTTCGAATTTGCCGGACAGAAACAGCGCATGCTTGTTCAGCGCGGGTTTGTATTTGAGACGTATGCCCATGGGCGAGTAGGGCGTGGCTTGCGCGTCCAGTCCATCGGCCTGCAGCGCCTGCAATACTTCGTTGCGGGCGGAGAGCAGTGTGTTCACGCGCAAGTCGAGCGGGGCGGGTTGTTGCATGGCGCGGCCCAATTCGAGAATCTCGGCATCGCTGTGATGCGGACGCAGCTTGTCGACGATCCAGTCCGGGAATTCGGCCTGGATGGACAGCGGCAGATCGTCGGTGACGACCGCCTTGATCCGGCCCAGCCACTCCGCTTCCTTGGCTTTGAGCAACGGTTCCAGTTCGCGCAGGTTGTAGCCGCCGAACTTGATCCAGTAAGCCAGCGCCATGCGCCGTGCAGTGGCTTGGCCCTTGTCGTCCAGGGTGCAGGCGTGTTCCAGAAACAGGCGGTGACGCAACACGCCGAACAGGGTTTCGGCCACCAGCGAGCGTTCGTTGGAGCCGATGCGTTCGGCCTGGAAAAAATAGCGCAACACGGCATCGGAGGGATGCTCCATTTTCAACGCGGTGCGCAGGGCCTGTATGACCAGGTCGAGGCGGTATTCAGTTAACAACATCTTTTCTTGCTCCTTCTTCTTCCGATACGCGGATGTCGGTAATGACAGCCTCGCCGGTGATTTCACCGTTCTTTTCAATAAATCGCATCTTGACCGGGAACAGGCGATATTCCCGTGCCAGCCATATTTCCAAACCTTCCTGGTTGGGGCCGTGCACCTTGCTCATACGCACGGTCAGCAGTTTCCCCAGCGCCGTTTCGATCTCTTCGTCGGCGACGATCTCGAATTCATATTTTTCGATCTTCTTGCCGTTGCTGACCGAAACCGCTGCGATTTCCACGCCCTGCAACGGCGGGAACTGGTACAGGATACTCAGGATGTCCTGTGTGCCCGGCGGCAACGCGATCTCGCGGTCGCTCGAGAAGCGCGCGAACTGCGTCGCATGGTCGAACTGCGCCGTGGTGCGCTTGGTGCCGGAACCGTCCTTGCGCTCTTCCATGAACTGCTCCGGAACCAGCCCGGCTCTGCCGTAGCTGCCGCTGCTGTTCTGGGTGAGCGTGTAACTCTTGAACAGTCTTGCCAGACCTATGGTACGGGTCACTGCCTGCAATTGATAACGGCCTTCGTCTATCTCCAGCGTATGCACCGCTTCGCCGACGAGGAATCCCTTTCCCGTGCTGATGGCGAAGGTCAGCCGGGCGCGCTTGGGCAATGGCGGGCGCTCGACCGTTTGCGTGGCCTCCGGCTCCAGTGTTTCGGTTTCGACGGGGGCGCTCGCGGCCGTGGTTTCACTCGCGGCCACGACGGCGCTGGCCGCGAGTGGCAACTCCTGCGGCGGCGTCTCCGCCTGGGGAGCTGGCTCGGGAGCGGGTTCTGGAACTGGCTCGGGAGCGAGCTTCGGAGCCGGTTCGAGATCCGGTTTTTGAGCGGTCGGTCGGGTCTTGCGTACGGGTTTAGGCCGGGGCTTGAGCTTGGCAGTCGTGCCACCCGGCAGTGCTTCCAGTTTGGCGCTCAGCGGCGGCAGCGAAGGTTTGAAGTACGGCAGCCGGATGTCGGAGCCCCACATGATCGCGCCGTGCAGCAGCAAGGAGACGACAACGGCAAAGGCGACACGATGCGCGGTGTTGTCCGGCCGGAAACTCACTGGGTGATGCTCAGTGCCGTGAGGTCTTGCGACAACCGGTCGCCGCTGTCATCGGTTACCACGACTTTGCAGGGGAAGTTGCCGTTTTCGACCGACAGCCAGACCTCGTTTTTCCGGGCGCTGCCCTCTTGCGTTGATGTGCTCAGATAAAGCGTTTCCAGCGTGCCCAGCGGGACTTCCAGCATCTGTACGGGATGAACCGTGTACAGGCGCGTATCGATCTTGCTGCCGTTGGTCATGTTGATGGTCATGTCTTTGCGCTCGCGCAGCAAGGATTCGAAACGGAACTGGTACATCACGCTCAGGCGATCCTGCGTGCCCTCGGGCAACGGCTCGACGCGCTGGCCGTAGCGGTCGCTGAGCATCAGGCTGGATTGCGCCCAGTCGAAGTTCGCTTCGGTGTTCTTGATGATGTCCTGCGAGCGTTTGTAGATGAAATTCTGCGGGCGCAGTCCCTGTGCGGTGATTTCGCCTTCGCTGACGACAAATAGCGTGTCCGGTTTGAACAGGGCGAGCAGGCCGACCGGTTTGGTGACGCTCTCGATGCGGTAACGGTTTCCGGTGCGGACGAACTTTTCAGTGATTACGGCAATTTTCACGCCTTTGGTGGAGACGTCGTAAGAGGCATCTATGCGGGTCGCCGGCGGCGCGGCGAACAGTGCGGGGGCGAAGCTGCACAACAGCAGAGCGACTAAGGTTCGCATGGTTTACTCCAATCCCGGTGAGATGAGTGCCGCGCCGGGCTGTTCCAGACGGTCGCTGGCGACGCGACCCGTTTGGTCCAGCCATACCTGGTTGCGGCATAGCCAGCGCACGGCTTGCGGAAAAATGCGGTGTTCCTCGCCCAGCACGCGCGCGGACAGACTTTGAGCCGTGTCGTCGCGCAATACCGGAACCGCCGCCTGAATGATGATTGGGCCGTGATCCAGGTCGGGCGTGACGAAGTGTACCGTGCAACCGTGTATGCGGGTGCCGTCCGTCAATGCTCGCTGATGGGTGTCGATGCCGGGATAGGCCGGCAGCAGAGAAGGATGGATATTGATGAGCCGGCCGGTGTAGCGTTCCACAAACCCCGCAGTGAGGATGCGCATGAAACCTGCCAGCACGATCAGGTCCGGCTGGTGCGCATCTATCTTTGCCGCCAGCGCCGCATCGAAGGCCACGCGGTCGGCATAGTCCTTGTGCGACACGACAGCGGTCTCGACGCCCCGCATCCTGGCGATCTCCAGCCCCTGCGCATCGGCGCGGTTGCTGATCACCGCCGCGACTTGGCAGGGCAGGTTCGCCTCCAGCAAGGCCTGCATGTTGCTGCCGCGACCGGAGATGAGGATGACGATGCGCTTCACGGCTCAGCGTACTTGGGTCTGGTGCTCGTCGCCGCTGCGGGCGCGGATGACGCCGATACGCGACACGGTCTCGCCGACGGATTGCAGATGCTTGATTGCCGCATCCGCATCCTGCGCGGCCACGACCACCACCATGCCGATGCCGCAGTTGAAGGTGCGGAACATTTCCTGCGCCTCGACGTTGCCGCCTTCGCGCAGCCAATCGAACAGTTTTGGCATTTTCCAGGTCTTGCTGTCGATGTCGGCGACGACATTCTGCGGCAATACGCGCGGCACGTTTTCGGTGATGCCGCCGCCGGTGATGTGCGCCATGCCCTTCACGGTGATCTGCTGCATCAGGCTCAACAGCGGTTTAACGTACAGACGGGTGGGGGCCATGATGCAATCCGCCAGTGTACGTTCGCCGTCGAACTTGGCGCTCAGGTCGGGTTTGCTGCGTTCGATAATCTTGCGCACTAGTGAATAGCCGTTGGAGTGCGCGCCGTTGGAAGCGAGGCCCAGCACCACGTCGCCCGCCTTGATGTGTTCGCCGGTGATGATCTTGCTCTTTTCCACCACGCCGACCGCGAAGCCGGCCAGGTCGTATTCGCCCACCGGGTACATGCCCGGCATTTCGGCAGTTTCGCCACCGATCAGCGCGCAACCGGAATCTTCGCAGCCCTTGGCGATGCCTTTGATGACTTCGGTGGCGGCGGGTACGTCCAGTTTGCCGCAGGCGAAGTAGTCGAGGAAGAACAAAGGCTCCGCGCCCTGCACCAGGATGTCGTTCACGCTCATGGCGACCAGATCGATACCGACCGTGTCGTGGCGGTTCAACTCGAAGGCGAGCTTGAGCTTGGTGCCCACGCCGTCGGTGCCGGACACCAGCACGGGTTCCTTGTATTTCTTCGAAATCTCGACCAGGCCGCCGAAGCCGCCGATGCCGGAAAGGACCTCGGGGCGCATGGTGCGCTTGGCAAAAGGCTTGATGTTTTCGACCAGTTGATCGCCTGCGTCGATGTCTACGCCCGCATCGCGGTAGGACAAGCTGTTGGAAGGGGTGCTCAAGTTGAGTTCTCGCTTTCTTAAAGGTAAAGTGCAGTACATTTCCAAGCCGCGAATTTTACCCGAAATGACCTCTTCCCGCTCTGTTGCCTTGCAATGGTCGGCTGTCGCCGCCGTTGCGGCCGGCTTGCTCTATCTGCTGGGTCCCATCCTCGCGCCGTTCGTTGCGGCGGCGATCCTCGCCTATATCTGCAACCCGCTGGTGGGGCGTTTGTGCGCCTGGAAAGTGCCGCTATTCGCCCGGAATGTACCGCGCGCACTGGCAGTCGTGCTGGTCATGTCCGGTTTGCTGCTGTTGCTCACCGCGCTGCTGCTGATCGTGTTGCCGCTGCTGGAGAAAGAAATCGGTTTGTTGATGGTGCGCTTGCCCGCATGGCTGGATGCTTTGGGTAACCGGCTATTCCCGTGGTTGCAGCAGTGGCTTGGGGTGGGGCTGGTATGGGACAGTCAGGCGATGAAATATGCCATCCTCAGCCGCTGGCAAGATCAGGGCGATGTGGCGGCGCTGCTCCTGACTTCGCTTGGCGAGAGCGGCGGGGCGCTGATCGAGCAAATCATCGCGCTGTTGCTGGTCCCTTTTGCGATGTTCTACCTGCTGCGCGATTGGAATGCGCTGCTGGAGAACGCCGAGCGCCTTGTGCCGCGCCATTGGCATACCAAGACCAGGGAGATCGCAATTGAAGTGGATCGCGCACTTGGTGAATTCCTGTACGGACAGATATCCGTGATGCTGCTGGTGAGCGTGTATTACGTGCTGCTGCTGTGGCTGGTCGGCCTCGAATTCGCATTGCCTATCGGTATTGTCGCCGGATTGCTGGTGTTCGTGCCCTATCTGGGCATATTCCTTGGACTGTTGCTGGGCACTTTGGCGGCAGCCATGCAGTTCTCCACGTTCGGCGATGTGGCCATGGTGTGGCTGGTATTCGGCACCGGCCATTTGCTGGAAGCGATGGTGATCACGCCATGGTTGGTGGGAGACCGCATCGGCTTGCACCCGCTGGCGGTGATCTTCGCCCTGTTCGCCTTTGGCCACCTGTTCGGATTCTTCGGCGTGCTGCTGGCTTTGCCCATGGCCGCCATCCTGCTGGTCGTGTTGCGCCACGGCCGCAACCGCTATCTGACCAGCGATATGTACGGCAAACCATGACCCAGCTGTTATTGGGCATTGCCCCCGAGTGGGTTCCCGCACTGGATAACTTCGTCGTCGGCCGCAATGTCGAGTTGCTGGCCGAATTGCGCCACGCGCTTGCCGCAACGCAGGGCGGGCGCACACTTTATATCTGGGGTGAGCCGGGCAGCGGCAAGAGTCATTTGTTGCAGGCACTGGTCGGGCAGGCGCGGGCGGTTGGAGCGGCTGCGGTCTATGTCTGCGCGGAAGTGCCGGAAGCCGCGCAGGTGGTGGCGGTGGACGATGTGGAAAAGCTCGACGAAGCGGCGCAGGTTGCTTTGTTCGAACTGTACAACCGGCAGCGCGAGAGCGGCGACATGCTGCTGGTGAGCGGTACGCAGGCCCCAGCTTTCCTGGCGGTGCGCGACGATCTGCGCACGCGGCTGGGCTGGGGGCTCGTGTATCAAGTGCATGCGCTGAATGACGCCGAAAAGACCCAGGCTTTGCTGCATCATGCCCGGGCACGTGGCTTTGACTTGCCCGGCGAGGTGACGACTTATCTGCTGCGGCACGGGCGGCGTGACCTGCCGGCCTTGCTGGCGACGCTGGATGCGCTGGACGAGCACTGTCTGCGCCTGAAACGGGCGGCATCTGTGCCCTTGCTTAAGGAAGTCATGCGGGCCTGAATGCCGGGGAAATGCCTTGCCGCATTTGACAAAGGCGCACCGGCACATTAGCTTTGCACGACGGGACGTGCGGGAAATCAACCAAAGGGGATTAACGATGAGAACAAAATTGCTGGGATTGGCGTTGTGCGGGGCGTTTGCTACTACTGCGCAGGCGGAGGGGCTGGGCGTTTACATCAACGGCGGTACGACCGGATTCGGCCTGGGCCTGGCGGGCCCCTTGACCGAGGGCGTGACGGGGCGTCTGGGTTTCGCCACCTGGAAGAAGACGATGACCGAAAGCGACAACGACGGCAATTACAAGCTGGACCTGAAATTGCAGACCGTGCATATGCTGGCGGACTGGTATCCGTTCGACGGCGCGTTCCGGACCACGCTGGGTCTGATCGCCAACGGCAACAAGGCGACGCTGGCGGCCACGCCGAATGCATCCGGAAAACTTGTTTTCGATGGCGTGGAATACGACGCCACTGACGTGGGTTCCTACACGGGCGAAATGACCTTCAAGAGCACGGCGCCTTACCTGGGTATCGGTTGGGGCAATCCCGTCGCCAAGAACAAGACTTGGGGATTTGTGACCGATATCGGGGTGATGTTTCAGGGCGCGCCCCAGGTGACCAGTACCGTGACCTGCAGTCAAGCTGCAATTGACGCGGGTGTTTGCACAGACTTGCAGAATGACGTTGCGGCGAGCACGGCCAAACTGGCAGAGGATACGAAGGATTTCAAGTACTGGCCGGTGATCTCTATCGGTCTGTCGTACAACTTCTAAGCCGGTCGGCCTGATGCAATCGAGGCCTGCAGCGATGCAGGCCTTGTTTTTTGAAGGAAAAATAGTGAATCTGGCTTTATTCGATCTGGACAATACCCTGTTGAGCGGCGACAGTGACTTCGAGTGGTCGCAGTTTCTGGTGGAGCAGGGGGTACTCGAGCGAGAACTGTTCGAGGCGAAAAACCTGGCTTTTTACGAGCAATACAAGGCGGGGACGCTGAACATTGCCGAATTTCTCGATTTCCAGCTCAAGCCGCTGTCGCGCCACTCGCGCAAGGTGCTGGACGACTGGCATGCTGAATTCATGCGGCGCAAGGTGCGGCCCATGATGGGCGCGCAGGCGCGGGAACTGGTGGACAAGCACCGTACGGCGGGCGATGTGTGCGTGATCGTCACGGCCACCAACAGTTTTGTGACCGCACCCATCGCGCGCGAATTCGGCGTGGAACACCTGATCGCCACCGATCCAGAGGAACTGAACGGCGAATTCACCGGGCGCGTCGCCGGCGTGCCGAGTTTTCGCGAGGGCAAGGTGCTGCGCATGGAAAGCTGGCTGAAGGAACGCGGCTGGGACTGGGGGAGCTTCGGCGAGACCTGGTTTTACAGTGATTCCCTGAACGATTTGCCGCTGCTGGCCAAGGTGAAGCAGCCGGTGGCCGTCGATCCCGACGCAACCTTGCGCGCGCATGCCGAAAAGCAAGGCTGGGCGGTCATCTCGCTGCGTTGAAAGTCGGCCGGGAGGGGGCGGTGTATAATCCTGCCGAGGATGTTCCAAAGAATCGCCGCCTTCGCGGCGATTTCAACTTTTACTGATAATGATAAAAAGACTGATTAAACGGGTATTTGGCAAGAAAGCTCCAGTGCGGGTGGAGGGTGCGGCGCATGTGATTCCTTACGATGCGCACAAAGTGAGTCGCGACGGCATCAGCTACGGCGCAAAACGCGTGACCGACGGGCTGCAGGCGGCCGGTTTTCAGGCCTTTGTGGTTGGCGGCGCGGTGCGCGACCTGCTGCTGGACCGCGAACCCAAGGATTTCGACGTGGCCACCGACGCCACGCCTGAAGAAGTGAAGCGCGTATTTCGCCGCGCGCGCATCATCGGGCGGCGCTTCCGCTTGGTACATGTGATGTTCGGCGAAGAAACGGTCGAGGTTTCCACCTTCCGCCGTGCCATCGAGGCCGAAGACGCCGAAACCGATGAACACGGGCGCATCCTGCGCGACAACGAGTTCGGCGACCAGCAACAGGACGCGGCGCGCCGCGATTTCACCGCCAACGCACTGTTCTACGACCCGGCCACCCAGGAGATATTCGACTACCACAACGGCTATGCCGACATACGCGCCAACACCCTGCGCATGATTGGCGACCCGGAAGTGCGCTACCGCGAAGACCCGGTGCGCATGCTGCGCGCAGTGCGCCTCTCGGCCAAGCTGGGCATGAAGCTGGACCCCGCCACGGCCGCCCCGATCTTCAAGATGAAAGAGCTGTTGAGCAACGTGCCCGAGGCGCGACTGTTCGACGAGATGCTCAAACTGCTGTTGTCCGGTCAGGCCATGCCATGCATCAAGAAGCTGCGCGCCATGGATTTGCACCACGGCATGCTGCCGATGCTGGACGTGATCCTGGAACAGCCGATGGGCGAGAAGTTCGTCATGCTGGCGCTGCAGAATACCGACCAGCGCATCGCCGAGGAAAAAGCCACTTCGCCCGCTTTCCTGTTCGCCGCCCTGTTGTGGCACGAGGTGCTGGCGGCGTGGAAAACCAGGCAAGACGCAGGCGAGAAACCCATAGGCGCGATGCATTCAGCGATGGACGAGGTGCTGGAGCGGCAGCGCGCGCAACTTGCCATTCCTCGCCGCTACGACACGGTGATGAAGGAGCTGTGGCTGATGCAGCCGCGCTTCGAGCAGCGCGGCGGGCAGCGCCCCCTGCGCCTGTTGGCCTTGCCGCGCTTCCGTGCCGCCTACGATTTCCTGTTGTTGCGTTGCCAGAGCGGCGAAGTGGACGCCGAGCTGGGTACCTGGTGGGAAGAGTTCCAGCATGCAAGCGACGAGCGCCGCGCCGAGATGCTGCTGCCCGACAGCGGCGGTCCCAAGAAACGCCGCCGGCGCAGCAAGAAGCCAGGCGCCGCACCACAATCAGAACTGCCGATAGATTGATGGGGCAGCTCCAACACGTGGCATTCGTCGGGCTGGGCAGCAATCTGGCCGATCCGGTTGCACAGGTATCCGGCGCGCTGGATGCGCTGGGCAAATTGCCGCAGACTCGCGTAGCCAGGCGCTCGTCCCTGTATCGCAGCGCACCCGTGGGTTATCTGGATCAACCGGATTTCATCAACGCCGTGGCGCAACTGGAAACGGAATTGACGCCGCGCGCTTTGCTGGATGCGCTGCTGGCGCTGGAGCAGGAATGCGGGCGCACGCGCGAATTCTGCAATGCGCCGCGCACTTTGGACCTGGATGTGCTGCTGTACGATGATCTGATTCATCACGAACACGGACTGACCATCCCGCATACACAGATGCATCTGCGCGCGTTCGTGTTGCAGCCGCTGCTGGAGATCGCGCCGGAGTGCGTGATTCCGGGCGTGGGGCCGGCGGCGGATGCGGCAAAGGCATGCGCAGGTCAACAGCTTGAAAAACTAGTTTAGCCACAGAAAACACATAACCAGCGACTTAGCGAGCGTAGTTTGGTCGCTTAGTCGAATGGCTAGTAGTTTCATCAGAGGTCACAGAAGTCACAGAGAAAAGCAGTTCAGCGCGTATCTATCTCTCTGCGGCAAAGGGTTGAAGGCTTTTAGAATGCCACTAAGCAAGTATCGCTACATCGTCGTCGAAGGCCCCATCGGCGTGGGCAAGACCAGCCTTGCGCAACGTCTGGCCGACCATGGCGAAATGCAGCCTTTGCTGGAAAAGCCGCAGGACAATCCTTTCCTGGCGAACTTCTATCAGGACCCGGTGCGCTACGCGCTGCCGACCCAGTTGTTCTTCTTGTTCCAGCGCATCAACGAGGCGCGCGATCAGGCGCAGATGGACTTGTTCCAGAGTCGCACCGTTTCCGATTACCTGTTCGAAAAAGACGAGTTGTTTGCGCGCCTGACGCTGAGCGACGACGAATACAAGCTATACCAGACCATTTATCAGGGCCTGTCGCCGCAGGCGCCCACGCCCGATCTGGTGATCTATTTACAGGCACCCACTTACACGCTGTCCGAACGCGTGCGCAAACGCGGCAACCGCTATGAGCGCACGATCCAGGACGACTACCTGACGCGCCTGTCCGACAGCTACGGCGAATTTTTCCATCACTACGACGATGCGCCGCTGCTGGTGGTGAATAGCGAACACCTTAACTTCGTGGATAATGCGGACGACTTCAACTTGCTGCTGGACCGTATCGGCAAGATGCGCGGGCGCAGGGAGTATTTCAACGTAGGCAGGGATTGAATATAGTTTTTCACGATAGCCTCCTCTCCCCCCGGGGGAGGATTGAGGTGGGGGAGGATTTCCATCGGCTACTATTATGGGAAGAATGATAATGCGCAAAACACTATCGACATTGCAATCCATGCGCAGCAAAGGCGAGAAGATCGCCATGCTGACCTGTTACGACGCCAGCTTTGCCACGCTGATGGAAAACAACGGTGTGGATGTGCTGCTGGTCGGCGATTCGCTGGGCATGGTGATCCAGGGGCGCGAGTCCACCCTGCCGGTGACCATAGAGCAGATGGCTTATCACACCTCGTGCGTGGTGAGCGGCGCGCAGCAGGCTTTCGTTGTCACCGACATGCCGTTCGGCACCTCGCAGTTTAGCGCGCGCGAGACCTTCGCTCATGCTGTGCAATTGATGCAGGCGGGTGCGGAGATGGTCAAGCTCGAAGGCGGCGCCGAGATGGCCGAAACCGTCGCCTTTCTCACTTCGCGCGGCATCCCGGTCTGTGCGCACATCGGCCTCACCCCGCAATCGGTCAACCAGCTCGGCGGTTACAAAGTTCAGGGCAAGACCGATGCCGCCGCGAAGAAACTGCTGCAGGATGCCAAGGCATTGCAGGAGGCAGGCGCAGGCATGATCGTGCTCGAAGCCATCCCCGCCGCGCTCGGCGCGCAAGTCACCGCGCTGCTGAGTATCCCCACTATTGGTATCGGTGCGGGCGCGGCGTGTTCCGGCCAGGTTCTGGTGGTGTACGACATGCTGGGCATCTATCCCGGCAAGAAGGCGCGCTTTGTGAAGGATTTCATGGCGGGTGCGGGTTCCGTCGGGCAAGCTGTCGCGAACTATGTCGCCGAAGTGAAAGCCGGCACTTTCCCCGCAGTGGAGCATAGCTTCGTTTGACGGGGCGGCAAGTGCATCCCGATACGATCCGGAGCGGTACATGAACAATCCCTCGCGCCACGACGCCCAGCAACGCGCCGACCAGATTCGTGTTTTCCGGAACGAGATGGCGCTGCTGGAAAGCGAGGGCGTGCTTGCGCTGAGCGCAGAGCAGCGGCAGCGGGTGGATGAGCATCATCGCCAGTTGCTGGGGCAGTACGCGCAGAGTTTCGATATAGACCGCGACAAGCGCGCCAGCCAATTATCTCTGGGCATGCGCATCGCTTCGCTGTTCGGCGCGCTGGCATTGTCCGCCAGCGTGTTCTTCCTGTTCTTCCAGTTCTGGGGTTTGCTGTCCACGCTGGTTCAGGTTTCCATTCTGATCGCGGCGCCGCTGCTCATGCTGGGCGTCACGTTGTTTATCCAGAGCAAGGACTCGTCCGGCTATTTCGCCAAGCTGGCGGCGCTGGTTGCTTTCGCCTGTTTCGTGCTCAACATCAGCATGCTGGGCCAGATATTCAACATCACGCCTTCGGACAAGGCGCTGTTGCCCTGGGCGGCGCTGGCTTTCCTGCTGGCTTATGCCTGCGACCTGCGCCTGCTGCTGGTGGCCGGCATCCTGTGCATGATTGCCTGGGTTGCCGCGCGCACCGGCACCTGGGGCGGCATGTACTGGCTCAGTTTCGGCGAGCGCCCGGAAAACTTCTTCCCCGCAGCACTGATGCTGCTGGCCGTGCCGCAGTTCGTCCCGCACCGTCGCTTCGCCGATTTCCCGCCCATGTACCGCATTTTCGGCCTGCTCACGCTGTTCCTGCCGATACTGGTGATGGGTAATTGGGGCAATTCGAGTTATCTGGCGTGGGATACGGACTTCATCGAGGGCTTCTATCAGGTGGCCGGCTTTGTCACTGCTGCGTTCGCGGTCTGGGTGGGCGTGCGCAGGCAATGGCCGGAGGTGATCAATACCGGCGTCACGTTTTTCATCATCTTTCTGTATACCAAAATCTTCGACTGGTGGTGGGAGAGCATGCCGAAATACCTGTTCTTCCTCGTGCTCGGTCTGGTGGCGGTGCTGTTCCTGGTAGTTCTCAAACGCCTGCGCGCGACCGGCTACAAGTTGCTTAAGCGGGAGTTGTCATGATGAAGTGGTCGCACACGCTGCTTGCAGGTAGCGCCATCATCCTGCTGACCAATGCCGTGGCGTTGGGCGGCGCCGGGTATAACCGCAGCGGCGATCCGGAAAGCCGGTTGCATCTGACTCAGCGCGAACTGAACCAGTCGTATTCGGGGCGCGACAACAGCGGCCTCACGCTTTCGTTGAACTGGCGCTTCGAGCAGGCCGAACTCAACGAATACGATTTCGGCATGTATTCAGGCAATTGGGGGATACCTGTCTGGCTGAATCAGGTCAAGATGGCGCAACTCGGGTTTGACGTGGAGAAGCTGGCGGCCACCTCGGAATACGGGCGGCGCTACAAGGAGTTCCAGCCCAAAGAGGTGTTGCTGGTGCTGGAACTGGACGGCCCGGCCTACCAGCGTAATCTGCAGCGCATACGCGAATACGTCGAAGAAAGCCGGAAACTGCTTGCAGCGTCTCCCGCGAACGAGGAAATGAAACGCAAGGCCAAGAATGCCGAAGAAAATTTCCGGCAGGAGCAGGACAAAGGCAGTCGCCTGTTTGTGATCGACGCGGGGCGGGATATGGATGCCTTGCGCGCCGTTTATCCCGACCGCAACCGCCATGCCATCGTGCACGGACTCATCCGCCCGACCACGATGAACATCAAGGACAAGACCGTGATTGGTGGCAACATCAGCGAGTTGCATGCGGGGCACATTAACGTGCCGCTGCAGTTCCGCCTGGCGTTCGGCGACCGGAATGCGTCCGAAGCCACGGTCGCGTTCGGCCGACGTCTGGAACCCTGGATCGTCGATGCCGCCAAAGGCGTTCCGCTAATGAATACAGAGAAAGAATGATGCAAACAATCAAGACTGTTGCCGAACTGCGCGCCCGTTTGGCGAACGAAAAATCCGTCGCCTTCGTGCCGACCATGGGCAATCTGCACGAGGGTCACATCGAACTGGTGCGTATGGCACGCGAGCGCGGTAGCTGCGTAGTCGTAAGCATCTTCGTCAATCCGATCCAGTTCGGCCCCAACGAGGATTTCGACAAATATCCGCGCACTTTGGAAGCTGACTGCGCCAAGCTGCAGGGGCTGGCAGATGTGGTGTTCTCGCCCTCGGTGGACGAGATGTATCCGGAACAACAGACTCTTTTCGTCGAACCGCCACCCATCGCCACGGAGTTGTGCGGGGCGTTCCGTCCCGGTCATTTCCGCGGTGTGGCGACAGTGGTGTTGAAACTATTCAATCTGGTGCAGCCGCAGGTCGCCATCTTCGGCAAGAAGGACTATCAGCAACTTGCCATCATTCGGCAGATGGTTATCCAATTCAACCTGCCTGTCGAGATTGTCGGTGCGGAGACAGCCCGCGCTACGGACGGGCTGGCATTGTCTTCGCGCAACCAGTATCTGTCTGCGCAGGAACGAACTGAGGCGGTCTTTCTGAGTCAGACATTAATAAGTGTGAAGAATGCCTTGGCAGCAGGCGAAGTCGGCTTTGCCAAGCTGGAGCAAGAGGCGGTCGCGGCGCTTGCCAAGACCGGCTGGCAGGTGGAGTATGTAGCCATACGAAGTCAGGATGGTTTGTGCGTTCCGGAACCGGGCGAGCGCAAGCTGGTGGTACTGGTGGCAGCACGGCTGGGCAAGACCCGTTTGATCGACAACCTTGAAGTTTGTCTTTAGCGCCCAGACGTTTATAATGCGCGCCCCCGAAGTTGGGGAGGATGGATGACCGAGTTTATCCCCTGTCCCGTTTACGGGATTGAATTGGTTAAAACGGCTTCGTGCGGCAGTAAGTGAGTGAGAGTAAAGGAAATAATCATGCAACGAACCATGCTTCAGGCTAAATTGCACCGCGTACGCGTAACGCAGTCCGAACTGCATTACGAGGGTTCGTGCGCCATTGACGACGACCTGCTCGATGCTTCCGGTATTAAAGAATATCAGGCGATCGACATCTACAACGTCACCAACGGCGAGCGCTTCAGCACCTATGCAATCCGTGCCGAGCGCGGTTCGCGCACCATCTCGGTCAATGGCGCGGCAGCGCACAAGGCCGATCCGGGCGACATCTTGATCATTGCTGCGTTCTCCATCTATTCCGAGCTGGAATTGCAGAAATACCATCCCACGCTTGTGTATGTGGACGAGAAAAACGGCATTATCGAGAAGCGCGACAAGATACCCGTTCAGGCAGCCGCGTAAAGTTTAAAAGTAAAACGCCCCGGAAACGGGGCGTTTTGCTTTGGGGGGGCTGATTCTGTAGGTTGGGTTGAGCGTAGCGATACCCAACGAGGCTCCGGCGATGAATGATGGGTATCGCTACGCTCTGACGATTTCTCACGCGGTTTGCCGCGTTGAGAATCGCGTAACTTTGTTGCAACCCATCCTACGTTCTTGTCGTTTGTGCTGCCGGAAATGCCGGTTCAGATGAGTTTCGCCAACTCCGCCGCCTTGCCGATGTAGCTCTCCGGGCTCAATGCCTGCAGGCGCTGTTTCTCGGCGGACGGAATGTCCAGCGTCTGAATGAATGCCGCCAGACTTTCGCGGTTGATGCCGCCCTTGCCGCGCGTGAGTTCCTTCAGTTTGTCGTAGGCGTTCTCGATGTTGTAGCGGCGCATCACGGTCTGGATCGGTTCGGCCAGCACTTCCCATGCGTTGTCCAGATCTTCCGCCAGTCGCTGTGAATTGGCTTCCAGTTTGTTCAATCCCTTCAGGCAGGATTCGTAGGCCAGCAAGGTATAACCCAAAGCCACGCCCATGTTGCGCAATACGGTGGAGTCGGTCAGGTCGCGCTGCAAGCGCGAGATCGGCAGTTTTTCCGAGAGGTGTTTCAGCAGCGCATTGGCCAGGCCGAGGTTGCCTTCGGCATTCTCGAAGTCGATGGGGTTGACCTTGTGCGGCATGGTGGAGGAGCCGACTTCGCCGGCCACCACTTTCTGTTTGAAATAGCCCAGCGAGATGTAGCTCCAGATATCGCGGTTCAGGTCGATCAGGATGGTGTTGGCGCGTGCATAGGCGTCGTACAGTTCGGCCATGTAGTCGTGCGGCTCGATCTGAATGGTGTAAGGGTTGAAAGTCAGGCCGCGCGCTTCGATGTAGCGCTTGGCGAAATTCTCCCAGTCGATATCGGGATAGGCGGACAGGTGCGCGTTGTAGTTGCCCACCGCGCCGTTGATCTTGCCAAGGACCTCGACCGCGGCAATGCGCGCCTGCGCGCGGCGCAGACGGTACACGACGTTGGCCATTTCCTTGCCCAGCGTGCTGGGCGTGGCGGTCTGGCCGTGGGTGCGGCACAGCAATGGCAGGTCGGCGTGCTGGTGTGCCAGGTGCTGTAGGCGATCGATCAGTACTTGCAGTGCGGGCAACATCACCCCGTCGCGCGAGTTCTTTAGCATGAGCGCGTGGCTCAGGTTGTTGATGTCTTCCGAGGTGCAGGCGAAATGGATGAATTCCAGCGCTTTTGCCGTTTCCGGATTGCCGGAAAACTTGTCGCGTAGCCAGTATTCGATAGCTTTGACGTCGTGATTGGTACGACGCTCTATGGTCTTGATCTGTTCGGCATCGGCTTCGGAGAATTGTGCGGCAAGCTGGTCCAGTTGCGCGACGGTGCCGGCTGTGAACGGCGGTAGTTCCTTGATGCCGGATTCGGCGGCCAGCGCCTTGAACCATTCGATCTCGACCAAAACGCGGTAACGGATCAGGCCGTATTCGCTGAAATAGCCGCGCAGGCTTTCAACTTTGCCGTGGTAACGCCCGTCCAAGGGGGAGAGTGCTGTCAGTGCCGAAAGAGTCATGATGTATAAGCTGGAAGAAAAGTTTCAGGCGCGCATTTTACGTTAAAGCGCACCTCTGCGCAGGCTCAGGCTGATGTTTGATTCAGGTACAGCGTGCGCGTGGGGAAGGCGATCTCAGCGCCGTGTCTGGCGATAATGTCCGATACCTTGAGCAATAAATCCTGTTTGACCGCGTGAAAATGCGGCAGGTTGGTCGTCCTGCAGAAGGCCTGGAGGATGAAATTGAGCGAGGAATCGGCGAACTGGTCGAAAGCGACAAACGATTCCAGTTCCGGATCGATATGCGGGTGGTTCTTCAGCATAACTTTGACTTCCTCGACGATGGCGCTCATTTTGCCGAGGTCGTCGTAGCGCAGGCCTATGGTCTCGCGGATGCGACGGTGTGACATGCGCGACGGGTTCTCCACCACATTGGCGGTGAACAGGGCATTGGGTACGTAGATCAGCGTCATGTTGAGCGAGCGGATGCGGGTCTGGCGCCAGCCGATATGCTCAACCTTGCCTTCGATTTGCGCATCAGGGGAGCGTATCGTTTCGCCCACTTTGAACGGGCGATCCAGATGGATCATCAGGCCGCCGAAGAAATTGGCCAGCAGGTCCTTCGCGGCGAAACCGACGGCGATGCCGCCCATGCCGCCGAAGGCCAGCAAACCGGAGATGCTGAATCCCAGCGTCTGCATCACGGCCAATACCGTTATCGCCACCACCACGATGCGCGATATCTTGCTCAGGGCATCCACTGTGGAGCGGTCTACCTCGTGCCCGGTGCGGCTGCCTGCGGCCACTACGTTATCCGCCAGTTCACGGATCAGTTTGAACAGGAACCACGCAGTACAGACCACGACACCGATGTTGCGCGCGGGATCCAGATATTCGAGCAATTGTTCTCCGGTCTGGCGATGGACCAGATGCAACGCGAAAGAGATGCCGGACAACCAGATCAATACCGGTAGCGGTCTGCGCGCCGCCTCTATCAGCGAGTCGTCCCAGACGTTATCTGTCCTGGCGGCGACAATTTCCGCGTGCCGTAACAAGCGGCGGGCAATGAAATGGGCGGCGACGGTGGCGGTGAGCACCAGAAGCAGGCGGACGGTGTCGGGGCTCAGATGGATGGTCATGGTTGTTCCTTGGGATTTACTTGATGATGCCGCCGCCCAGACAGATGGCGCCATCGTAAGCCACGACCGACTGCCCGGGGGTGACGGCCCATTGCGCTTCGTCGAAGTCGAAATGGGCCCTATTGTCTCCGCCCGGGGCAAGGCGGCAAGCCGCGTCCTGCTGGCGATAGCGCGTCTTGGCCGCATAGCTGCGCGACGTATCGGGCGGGCGGCCGCTGATCCAGTGCATGTCCAGCGCGTCCAGTTGCGAGTTGAGCAGCAGCGGATGGTCGTGACCCTGCACCACGATCAGGCGGTTGCGATGCATGTCCTTGCCCGCGACGAACCACGGCTCGCCCGTGGTTTCGCGCGAGCCGCCGATACCGAGTCCCTGGCGCTGGCCGATGGTGTAGAACGACAGCCCCATGTGCTGCCCGACCACCCTGCCGTCGGGCAATACCATTTCGCCCGGACTGGTAGGCAGGTAACGGTTCAGGAATTCGCGGAAAGGGCGCTCGCCGATGAAGCAGATGCCGGTGCTGTCCTTCTTCGCGTGGTTGGACAGTTGGTGTTCGCGCGCGATCTCGCGCACTTTCGATTTGGGGATGTCGCCCAGCGGGAACATCGACTTCGACAATTGCTGCTGGTTCAGACGATGCAGGAAGTAGCTCTGATCCTTGCTGTCATCCTCGGCCTTGAGCAATTGAAATAAGCCGTCCTGCTCGCGCACCCTGGCGTAGTGGCCGGTGGCGATCTTTTCGGCGCCGAGCCGGATGGCATGGTCGAGGAAGGCCTTGAACTTGATCTCGGAGTTGCACAGGATGTCCGGGTTGGGCGTACGCCCGGCCTCGTATTCGCGCAGGAAATAGCTGAACACGCGATCCTTGTATTCCTTGGCGAAATTCACCGCCTCGATGGGGATGCCGATGGTGTCTGCGACCGCAACGGCGTCGATCAGATCCTGGCGCGAGGAACAATATTCGCTGTCGTCATCGTCCTCCCAGTTCTTCATGAACAGGCCGATGACTTCGTAGCCCTGCCGTTTCAACAGGAGGGCGGTGACAGAAGAATCCACGCCGCCGGACATGCCGACGACGATGCAGCCCTTATTCATAATGCGTGATCAGGTCCAGCGGGTAACGCTTGCCGGCGAGGTAATCTTCCACGCAACGCAGAATCAGCGGGCTGCGGTGGCGCGCCTGGGTGGCGCGGATTTCGTCCAGAGTCATCCACACGGCGCGCACGATGCCTTTGTCCAGCGCGCGTTCCGGAAAATGCGCGAGGATGCGTCCGCCGAAAGCGAAGCGCAGGTAGGTCGTGTTTGAAGCCGCCGAATGCCAGCGATAGACGCCGATCAGGAATTCCGGCTCGAATTCGTAGGCCGATTCCTCCATGACTTCGCGGATGGCACCTGCGGGCAGCGTTTCGTTGGGCTCCCAGTGTCCGGCAGGTTGGTTGAACAGCAGGCCTTGCGGGGTATGTTCTTCCACCAGTAAGAACTTGCCGTCCTGTTCGAGAACGGCGGCGACGGTGGCGTGTGGTTTCCAGATCATGGCGGGATTTTAAACGAAAAAGCGGACGCGCCGCCGGATTGGGAAGTTGCGCGGCCATGATTTTGGTGTCGCGAATGTCTCAATTTGGGATGCCTGGGTGGCTGCAAGGTTGTGAAATTATCAAACGCGGCGCAAAATCGCCCATTGAATGTGCGAATATTTAAAGCGCGATTTCAAAGTGATAGCGAATCGTGCCTACAACAATAAGCAAAGAAACACTTGGAGGATGAAAAATATCCATGCATGTATTTGCCCGGACTTGCCGGGCAAGTCCAAGTGGCAGAACGACCAACCTTTGAGGAACGTATGAAAATCTTGTTTACTGCTCTTGTCCTGTTTTTCGCGCTGCTGGGCGGCCCGGCGAATGCGGACGACGCAACACTTGTGCGCGAAGCGAATAATGCTCTGGCACAAAAGGACTACAAATCGGCATTTGCCAAATTCACCGCGCTGGCGGAGCAGGGAAAGCCGGCTGCACAGTTCAATTTGGGCGCGTTTTACCTGAATGGACAGGGCGTCAAGAAGGACGAAAAACAGGCTTTCGAGTGGTTTCGGAAATCGGCTGCGCAGGGCAATTCGCGTGCCCTGCAAGTGATGGAGAAAGCGGCAGCGAAGGGCAATGTCTATGCAATTAACGAACTTAAAATAATCAAGGGGCAGGCTGCGTCTGCCAAGGAAATTCCGGCAGTGCAGGAAACGCCGCAAGAGAAGCCCCAGGAAAAGCCGCAAGAAAAACCGCAGGCACTACCCCAGGAAAAGCCGCAGGCAATAATCCAGGAAGTACCCAAAGAAAAACCGCAGGAAAAACCCAAAATGCAGGCCGCCAGCCGGTCCGTTCAAAGCACCCTGCTGTATGGCGATCCGACTGTCGCGGCCCCGGGCAAATGGGTGTACGGCATTTCGGTGGACTTATCCATGTATAAGGCTACCGAGCCGCTCTATTACCCGGATGGCGGCGTGCTAAGCAACACGACGCAAAGTTATACCGTGGCCCAGCCGGGCGTGAGTGCCTGGATCGGGCAAGGAGATATATCCGTGCTGACGTCGTTCGCAAGCAGAAGCGTGGACGTGGATGCCACAGTTCAGGGTGTCGGTGCATTGAGCAAGTCGTTTACTGCAAACGAGTTCGAATTGGATGTTCGTTGGCTGGTCCGTCAATTTTCGGCAGGCTATTTCGTGCCGTACGTGGTGGGCGGTATTGCGCTGCATTCAACGAGCGGAACCGCCAATGAAGTGGATTTCAGGGATGATTATTCGCAGAAGGACACTATGCTCATGCTGGGCGCGGGCGCTATCATTCCGCTGGACAAGAAATATGGCTTCCGCGTCGAAGGGCGGATGGGGACGGATAAACAGAAGGCCTCGGGCGATTACACGTCCATTTCCGGCGCTCCATTGAGTTTCACGTCATACAGCTATTCCGCTACCGCTTCGTTTACTCGTCTGAGTGCCGCGATGTACTACAAGATGAACGGTGGGTGGAATGCGGAGGTGGGCGTGCGGCGCGGGGACTATGCTGCCGGGATCGGCCCCTCGTACAGCACTACCGCTGTGCGTGCTGCAGTGGGGTATTCCTTACGCTAGTTTTTGCGGGGGATTTCTGCTGACGCTTCCGGCGCGCACGCCGATCCGCCAGCTTGAGCATTGGCGGTTTGCGTGAGTCCGATGAGTTGAATCGGGAAGTACTTCGAATCTTGGTGCCGGGGGGGGGAATCGAACCCCCACGCCCTTTCAGGCACCGGATTTTGAGTCCGGCACGTCTACCAGTTCCATCACCCCGGCAAGAGTGTAATTCCGCGTTGCTCCGGTTTCAGGCTGTTCTACCGCTTCAGCAGTTCAACATCCGTTCGCCCGGCAAGGGAAGGGCGCGAATTATCCATGAAACGCCAGTCCTCATCAACTACAATGCGCGCTTTTCTTCCGGCGTTCCCTTGTCTTCCATGCGTACCGACGATTTTGACTTCTTTTTACCCGAGCGCCTGATCGCGCAGCATCCGCCCGCGCAGCGCGGTGCCAGCCGTTTGCTGCAGGTGGGCAAGGCGGGGCTGCAAGACAGCCAGTTTGCCGATCTGCACGGGCTGGTGCGCGAACATGATCTGCTGGTATTGAACGATACGCGAGTGCTGAAAGCGCGGCTGTTCGGCGAAAAAGAGAGCGGCGGCAAGGTCGAGGTGCTGGTCGAACGCGTGCTGGACGAGCATGAGGTGCTGGCGCAGGTGCGCGCAAGCAAGACGCCCAAGCCGGGCAGCAGCCTGATAATGGCGGGGAAACTGCGCGTGCAGGTGCTGGGGCGCGAGGGAGAGTTCTTCCATTTGCGCTTCGAAGATGCGGAAGCGGTGACGACCTTGCTGGAGCGGCACGGGCATCTGCCTTTGCCGCCCTATATCACCCATGCCGCCGGGGCCGAGGACGAGACGCGCTACCAGACCGTGTTCGCGCGCGAGCCGGGCGCGGTGGCGGCCCCCACGGCCGGGCTGCATTTCGGCGAGACCATGCTGCAGGCGTTGCGCGACAAGAAAGTGGATATCGCCTACGTGACGTTGCATGTTGGCGCAGGCACGTTCAAGCCGGTACGTGCCGAAAACATCGAAGAACATGTCATGCACAGCGAACGCTATGTGCTTCCGCAAGCCACGGTGGAGGCCATTGCCCAAGCCCGGGCCAAAGGTGGTCGCGTGATCGCGGTCGGGACCACCAGCCTGCGCGCGCTGGAAAGTGCGGCGGCGAACGGGGAGTTGGTCGCTGGTTCGGGCGAAACGCGCATCTTTATCACCCCCGGCTACCGCTTCAGGGTGGTGGATGTGCTGCTCACCAACTTCCACCTGCCGCGCTCCACGCTGCTGATGCTGGTGTGCGCATTCGGCGGAATGGCTAAGATGCTGGCCGCATACCGCCATGCAGTGGAACAGGAATATCGCTTCTTCAGTTATGGCGATGCGATGCTGATCGAAAGAGAATAATGAAATTTACCTTACACAACACCTCGGGCGCAGCCCGGCGCGGTACGCTGGACTTGGCGCACGGCAAACTGGAAACGCCTGCCTTCATGCCGGTCGGCACTTACGGCACGGTCAAAGCCATGTCGCCGCTGGAACTCAAGGACATGGGCGCGCAAATCGTGCTCGGCAATACCTTCCACCTGTGGCTGCGGCCGGGGCTGGAAGTGATTGCGGCGCACGGCGGGTTGCATCGTTTCATGGGCTGGGATGGCCCCATCCTCACCGATTCCGGCGGTTTTCAGGTGTTCAGCCTCGGCCCGTTGCGCAAGATCACGGGCGGCGGCGTGGAGTTCCGCTCGCCGGTGAACGGCGACAAATGCTTCCTGTCGCCGGAGGAATCCATGCGCATCCAGAAGGTGTTGAACTCAGACATCGTGATGATCTTCGACGAATGCACGCCGTATCCGGCCGACGAGCAGGTGGCTGGCGTGTCGATGCGCCTGTCGTTGAGCTGGGCGGAGCGCAGCAAGAAAGCGCATGAAGGCAACCCCAATGCGCTGTTCGGCATCGTGCAGGGTGGCATGCACGAACATTTGCGCGACGAATCGCTGGCGGGGCTGAAGGGCATCGGCTTCGACGGTTTTGCCATCGGCGGACTGTCGGTGGGCGAACCGAAAGAAGACATGCTGCGTATTCTCAAGCACACCGCGCCGCAACTGCCGACCGACAAGCCGCGCTACCTGATGGGCGTGGGCACGCCGGAAGATCTGGTGGATGCGGTAGGGCACGGTATCGACATGTTCGACTGCGTGATGCCGACACGCAACGCGCGCAACGGCCATTTGTTCACCCGCCACGGCGACGTGCGCATCAAGAACGCGCAATACCGGCTGGATACGCGTCCGTTGGACGAGCAGTGCACTTGCTATACCTGCCGCCACTTTACCCGCGCCTATCTGCACCATTTGCACCGGCTCAACGAGATTCTCGGCGCGCGCCTCAATTCCATCCATAACCTGCATTACTACCAGGAACTGATGAGCGACATCCGTAAAGCCATCGAAGCTGGGCGTTATGCCGAATTCCAGGAGTCGTTCCGGCACGCGCGCGCCGGTTTGAGCAGGAGCGCCGACGTCCCCGTTGGCAGGTGACGGCCAAGACCGGCGTAGACGCCGACGCTCTCCAAACCTGCTGCTGTGCCGGTATCGCTGCCTGGATGCGGCATTGGGGCGGGGCTGGCCGCGTAGCAAAACAGTCATGTCTTCCATGATAGAATGCCGACCTTTGATTTTTGAACCCCATTTTTTACAGGAGTAATCATGATTTCCATCAGCGAATTGTTCATCAGCAATGCCCACGCAGAAGGCGCAGCGGTTCCCCAGAGCGGCGGTTTCATGGAGTTCTTGCCGCTGGTTGCCCTGCTGGGCGTGTTCTATTTCCTCATCCTGCGCCCGCAGCAAAAGCGCGCCAAGGAACACAAAACTCTGATGGAAGCGCTGCAAAAGGGCGATGAAGTCGCCACCGTCGGCGGCATCCTCGGCAAAGTCACCAAGGTCAACGAAGACAGCGCGGCAATCGAGATCGCCGACAATGTCGTCATCCAGGTGCAAAAGGCGGCCATCCAGAACGTGCTGCCCAAAGGCACGATCAAGTCCTGATCGCCTCTCAACTCCTTTTAATGCCGCAAAACTAAGGTGTCGTAATGAACCGTTATCCGCTCTGGAAAAACCTGCTGGTCGTGTTTGCGCTGGTGCTGGGCTTGATCTATGCCTTGCCCAATCTGTATGGCGAGGCGCCTGCGGTACAGGTGTTGCCGTTACGTTCCAGCCTCAAGGCGGACGCGGCATTGCTGGCGCGAGTCGAAGATGCGTTGAAGGCCGCGCAGTTGACTCCGGAAGCCATGTCGCTGGATGCAACCAGCGTCAAGGCGCGTTTCAATGACACCGACACCCAGATCAAGGCGAAAGACGTGCTGCAAGCCCAGTTGGGCGAAGACTACATGGTGGCGCTCAATTTGTTGGCGCGTTCGCCGCAGTGGCTGACGAACATGGGCGCGTTGCCCATGTATCTCGGTCTGGACTTGCGCGGCGGCGTGCACTTTTTGTTGCAAATCGACATGAAGGGCGCTCTGGACAAGGCACTCGAATCGTCCTCCAGCGACATTCGCAGCACTTTGCGCGAGGCGAAAATCGCCTATTCCGGCGTGAGCCGCGACAGCAGCGTGATTACCACCAAGTTCCGCGATGCGGATGCGCGAACCAAAGGCGAGGAAGAACTCAAACAACGATTCGGCGGACTGGAATTCAATACGCGCGACGAAGGCAGCGATTTTCTGCTGCTCGCCAAACTCAGGCCGCAGGAGCAAATTCGCATTCAGGAATCCGCAGTACAACAGAATCTGGTCACCCTGCGCAACCGCGTGAACGAACTGGGTGTGTCGGAACCGGTGATCCAGCAGCAGGGCGCTGACCGCATTGTGGTGCAACTGCCCGGCGTGCAGGATACGGCGCGCGCCAAGGATATTCTGGGGCGCACCGCCACGCTCGAAGTGCGCCTGGTGGACGACGAACACCAGATGGGGGCGGGAGCGATTGCCCCGTTCGGCACTGAGATATTCAAGGACCGAGATGGTTCTTTGCTGCTGGTGAAAAAGAGCGTGATTCTGACCGGTGAGCGCATCAATGACGCGCAACCCGGCTTCGACAGCCGCAACAACGAACCTGCAGTGCATATCAATCTGGATGCGGTGGGCGCGCGCAAGTTCAAGGAAGCAACACGCGAGAATGTGAACAAGCGCATGGCCATCATTCTGTTCGAAAAGGGCCGGGGAGAAGTGGTCACCGCACCGGTGATTCGCGAGGAAATCGGCGGCGGACGCGTGCAGATCAGCGGCAGGATGAATACGGAAGAGGCCGCCGACACCGCGCTGCTGCTGCGCGCCGGTGCGCTGGCGGCACCCATGGAAATCGTCGAAGAGCGCACCGTCGGCCCCAGCCTTGGAGCGGATAACATTGCGCGCGGATTTCACTCCACCTGGGTCGGTTTTGCCGCCATCGCCATCTTCATGATCGTCTATTACCTGATGTTCGGCGGCGTTTCCGTGCTGGCATTGGGTGCCAACCTGCTGTTGCTGGTGGCGCTGCTGTCGATGATGCAAGCCACGCTGACCCTGCCGGGTATGGCGGCTATCGCGTTGACGCTGGGTATGGCGATCGACGCCAACGTACTGATCAACGAGCGCATCCGCGAGGAGCTGCGCAACGGCGTGCCGCCGCAAACCGCGATCCACGCTGGATACGAAAACGCTTTTGCAACCATTCTCGACTCCAACATCACCACCCTGATCGCCGGTATTGCGCTGTTCATGTTCGGCTCCGGACCGATCAAGGGCTTCGCCGTGGTGCTGTGTCTGGGCATACTGACTTCGATGTTCAGTGCGGTGATGGTGTCGCGTGCGCTGGTTAATCTGATTTATGGCCGTAAAGTGCGATTGAACAAAGTCGCAATCGGCTAAGGGGGCACGACAATGGAATTTTTCAAGATCAAAAAAGACATCCCGTTTATGAGCTACGGGAAAGTGACCACAAGCATCTCGCTGGTGACTTTCCTGCTGGCGGTGTTTTTCCTGGCGACCAAAGGACTGAACTTTGGCGTCGACTTCACCGGCGGCACCGTAATGGAGGTGCATTACGCGCAACCGGCGGACATCAACAAAGTGCGCGAGCAGCTCGCAGGTGTCGGGCTGAAAGAAGTTCTGGTGCAAAATTTCGGCAGCAGCCGTGACGTGCTGATCCAGGTGCCGCTGAAACAGAACACCATGGGTGCCAAACTTAGCGATCACGTGGTCGAAACTTTACGTCAACAGGACGCCAGCGTGGAACTGCGCCGCGTCGAATTCGTCGGGCCGCAGGTTGGCAAGGATCTGGTCGAAAACGGCGCGATGGCGCTGTTGCTGGTCAGCATCGGTATCGTCGGCTATCTGTGGATGCGCTTCGAGTGGAAATTTGGCCTGGCGGCCATCATCGCCAACCTGCACGACGTCGTGATCATTCTCGGCTTCTTTGCATTCTTCCAGTGGGAATTCTCGCTTTCCGTGCTGGCGGCGGTACTGGCCGTGCTGGGTTATTCGGTGAACGAATCGGTGGTGGTGTTCGATCGTATCCGCGAAAACTTCCGCAAGATGCGCAAGACCGAAGTCGCGCACATCATCGACAACGCCATCACCCGCACCATGTCGCGTACCATCATCACCCACGCTTCGACACAGATGATGGTCACCGCCATGCTGTTCCTGGGCGGCGAGACGCTGCACTATTTTGCGCTGGCGATGACCATCGGCATCTTGTTCAGCATTTATTCCTCGGTGCTGGTCGCCAGTCCGCTCTTGCTGATGTTCGGCGTGTCGCGCGAAGATTTCATCAAGCCGGAAAAGACCGAAGCAGAAGAAGTGCTTCCCTAATATCCTCCGAACTCCCCTCGGGCGCTTGCTGCCGGGGAGCGGGGAGGGGGCTCATGGATATTCATAATGGAAATTTTCACCGCGTTTATTGACATCGTTCTGCACCTGGACGCGCACTTGCTGGCACTGGTTGAGGAATATGGCATGTGGGTTTATGCCATCCTGTTCGCCATCATCTTTGCGGAAACCGGCCTAGTCATCGCGCCTTTCCTGCCGGGCGATTCGCTGCTGTTTGTGATCGGTGCGCTATGCGGCATGGGCTCGCTGGAGTTGCAGGTGGCGATGCCGCTGCTGATCCTGGCGGCGTTCATGGGGGACAACACCAACTATTGGGTCGGTCGCTTGCTCGGACTGCGCCTGCTCAACCATCCCAATCAGCGTTTGATCAAGCACGAGCATCTGGAAAAGACCCGGCAGTTTTACGCCAAGCACGGCGGCAAGACCATCATCTTCGCGCGCTTTCTGCCCATCATCCGTACCTTCGCGCCGTTCGTGGCGGGCATCGGTGTCATGAATTACCGTCTGTACATGGTATTCAGTATTTTGGGCGGAGTGGCTTGGATTGGCAGCTTGACGCTGGCCGGCTACTTCTTCGGCAACATTCCCGTCATCAAGGACAACCTCACCTTGATGATCATCGTCATCGTTTTCGTTTCCTTCGTGCCGGCGATACTCGAATTCATCAAGCACCGACGGCAACAGGCGCAATGATTCAGGATGCGGGGAGCGTTCTGATTCCCCGCATTTTCGCAGCATCCCAATTCGCAACAGCCCAATCCAGTACTGCTTTCGTATCGTAATTCGCCAGCTCCGCAGGCGGGCGCTGCTGCAGGAAATCCAATACGTGCATTAAAGTCCGTGCAGGGTGCGCAGCATCCACCGGTGCAGCGAGTGTCTGTTTGCTCAGCTTCTCGCCCGCTTCGTTCACTGCAACGGGCAAATGCATATAGGCCGGAGTGGGGAAATTCAGCAGGCGCTGCAGATGGATTTGGCGTGCCGTGGAGGCCAGCAGGTCGGCGCCTCGCACAATATGTGTGATGCCCTGAAAGGCATCGTCCACCACCACCGCCAATTGATAAGCAAACAGGTCGTCCGCGCGCTTCACCACGAAATCGCCGATTTCGGTTTCCAGATGCTGGGTGATGCGCCCCTGCAAGGCATCGCCAAATTCGATGGTTTTGTTGTCTGTGCGCACCCGCCATGCTCGCCCTTCGCGTCCCGCCGGTATTCCGTCGCGGCAAGTCCCCGGATAAACCGGACCTTCAATACCATGCAACGCCGAATCCGCAATTTCCTTGCGTGTGCAGCAACACGGATACACCGCGCCGTTGGTTTGCAGCTTCAGCAGCGCCGCTTCATAAGCCGCCGTGCGCCGGCTTTGGTAAATCACAGGCTCATCGCTATGCAGCCCGAACGCTTCCAGTGTGCGCAAAATATCCTCCGTCGCACCGGGCACGCAACGCGGCGTATCGAGGTCTTCCATGCGTACCAGCCAGGTGCCGCGATGATGTTTTGCGTCGAGATAGCTGCCGACGGCAGCGATGAGTGAGCCGAAGTGGAGCGGGCCGGTGGGGGAAGGAGCGAAACGCCCGCGATAGGTAGAAGAATGAGGCATCAGGTTTGCGGAAGTAGCCCGGATGAAGCGCAACAGAATCCCGTGAATCTCCCGGATTACACTTCATTCCATCCGGGCTATGCTCTCGGGAGCGCAATACCAGTTGGTTATTGCGCCCCGCGTTTGCTGAGCTTAGGCGACCACTTCCTCTTCTTCAAAATCCAGTACCACCTTGCCATCCTTCACATCTACGGTGACCTTGCCGCCGTTCGCCAGCTTGCCGAACAACAGTTCGTCTGCCAGTGCGGAGCGGATAGTGTCCTGGATCAAGCGTGCCATCGGGCGGGCGCCCATCAGCGGGTCGAAGCCGTGCTCGGCAAGATGATCCTTGAGCGCGTCGGTGAAGATCGCATCCACTTTCTTCTCGTGCAGTTGTTCTTCCAGTTGCATGAGGAACTTGTCCACCACGCGCAGGATGACTTCCTTCGACAACGAGGCGAAGGAGACGGTGGCGTCCAGACGGTTGCGGAATTCCGGGGTGAACAGCTTCTTGATGTCCGCCATTTCGTCGCCGTCCGAGGTGGTCTTGGTGAAGCCCATGCTGCTCTTGTTAAGCCTCTCCGCACCCGCATTGGTGGTCATGATGATGACGACGTTGCGGAAGTCGGCCTTGCGCCCGTTGTTGTCGGTGAGCGTGCCGTGATCCATCACCTGCAGCAGGATGTTGAAGATGTC
>JAUSBC010000076.1 GCA_030652215.1 Sideroxyarcus sp. | reverse complement strand
CGCACCCCGAGCGCGTGTTCCGTGCCGTGCAGAACTCGTGGTATCCGCGCGAGTGGCAGGAGAATGGCGCCTGGCTACGCATGTTCCAGAATGCGAGGAAGTGGGTAGAGTAAACAAGGTTTGGAGTGAATAAAGAAGGCGACCGCGGGTCGCCTTTTTTTATTGCCGCTTTCCGGATTTAACCCGCATCTGGCCGTTCCGCGCCCGCACGAGTTGCGTACCTGTTGTTTTCATAGGCATATGGCTTCAGTCCGTAATACTACCTAGGACAAATGCCGAGTGAAGATGCATGAATACTCCGAACCCTTATGCAGCGGTTTGCCGATTTTTATAAAGCCACGGTATCAGCACAATGGCACCCGTCATCAGCAATTAACGAATACCGAAAGCTGCGTAAGCATGCAGTGCTGAACGTAGCAGAAATCCAGGGGATACGGAATGACTGGCGGCTTGTCCTGCGGGATTAAGGCTGCCGGAAAACGGCACAAAACCTGTGAGCCGCAAAAATCGAAAGGAACCGACATGCTACGCAAACTTGCAAAACTTTTTAACTTTTACGAAAACTACCGCTACTACCGCCATTTGGGAATCCAGTCCCAGCAAGCATGGCAACTGGCCAAAGTGACGCTGCCGGATTGATTGCCCCCGAACGTAACGAATACTTCCCTACAGGCCAAGCCAAGGAGTGTGAGATGAACTTGCAAATCGAAAGCAGCGCAAAAACAAAAAACATGGATTCTTCCCAGTCCAGAAGGCTGGTTCTGAAAGCGGAACACCTGACCGAGCGGCATACCCCGCCGGTGCTGCTGCTCGATGTGAACGGTTTCATCCAGGAATGCGGAAAAACCGTCGAGAAGATATTCGGCTACCGGCAGCACGAATTGGTTTGGCAGCACATTTCCTGTCTGTTTCCGCAACTTGTGGATATGCCTTTGATGCAGGGGAATCATCTGAACCCGATGCTCAACTACATCTGTCATTGCGACCATGTATTCGAAGCGATCAACAAGCAAAGCGACATCGTCGTATGCCATTTGAATTTCTTCCTGGTTGAGTACAAAGGAATGCAGAACCTGAGATTGATTGTGCGTCCCGTCGCCGAGGAAAATGCGTAATTCGACGGCGAGCGTCGCGCACGCGGCAAACCTCGGGAAAGCGCGCGGAACACCGGCATGCATGCCGGGCCGGCCTGTCCCGAAACAGCAAAGTATTTGGCTTCGTTTAGAAGAACCTGCAGGGGGGGGCCCTGTGTTTAGCAAGGAGTAAATGTCATGGTAACAGGTACAGTCAAATGGTTTAACGATGCAAAGGGTTTTGGCTTCATCACCCCTAACGACGGTGGCGACGATTTGTTCGCACACTTTTCTTCTATCAACATGAACGGCTTCAAGTCGCTCAAGGAAGGACAGAAAGTCACGTTCGAAGTGACGCAGGGTCCCAAGGGCAAACAGGCATCGAACATTCAAGCCGGTTAAGCAGTCCGGTTTCGAATCGAGTCCGCCGCCTTTCTCGGGAGACTGCTTCGCAGCCTCCCGAAGAAGGAATTCAGACGGCAAGCGCGCTCCGCGAGCTCGTTTCCGGATGCATGCAAGCGGGCGGCTCAACAGACACAGTCCGATGCGAGCTGCGGCATCCGCATCGGCAGGCATATATGCCAAAGCACACGGGATGTCGGCGCTCCCGGTTCATGCTGCGCATTTTCAAGAGAAAAAAGCAATGCGGATATAAGCACCCGTTCGCCCCGAATTTCCCGAAGGGCGCGAGCCGGGGATTCCGTTGCGGAACGGGCCTGAACGCCTCCGGTTTTTCCACCAACGGTGAGAGTTGCCGATATGAGAATACGAGCACGCGAATTTGCACTCTGCCTGGCGCTGCTGTTTGCGCCCGGTTGCTTGCTTGCCGCAACGCCGCCGGTGATGGTGCTCAAGATCGAGGGCGCCATCGGACCCGCGACCGCAGACTACGTCGTGCGCGGCCTCGCGCACGCCGCCGAAGCAGGCGCGCAACTGGCCGTGCTGCAAATGGACACCCCGGGCGGCCTCGACACCTCGATGCGCCAGATCATCAAGGCCATCCTCGCCTCTGAAGTGCCGGTGGCAAGCTATGTCGCGCCGGCCGGCGCGCGTGCCGCCAGCGCGGGTACCTACATACTCTATGCAAGCCACATCGCGGCGATGGCGCCGGGCACCAATCTGGGCGCTGCCACACCGGTGCAACTCGGCGCGCCCGATTTTTCCCCGGCGGATAAACCCGCTCCGAAGCAGGATAGTGACAAAACAAAACCCGCCGACGCGCGCGCGCCGGACGACAGCTCCAAACCAACCCTGAGCCGAAAGCAGGTCAGCGATGCCGCCGCCTATATTCGCAGCCTGGCGCAATTGCGCGGGCGCAATGTGGAATGGGCCGAACAGGCGGTGCGCGAAGCGGTGAGCCTGCCCGCCCAAGACGCGCTGAAGCTCAAGGTGGTCGATTACATCGCCGCCAACCTGCAGCAACTGCTGCGCCAGATCGACGGCAAGCAAGTGCAAGTGCCCGGCCGTTCAATCGAACTGGAGACTTCGGGTGCGTCGCAGCTCAGCTATGAACCGGACTGGCGCGCCAGACTGTTGGGCGTTATCACCGACCCCAGCATTGCCCTGATCCTGATGATGATCGGCGTGTACGGGCTGTTTTTCGAATTCACTTCGCCCGGTACCGGCGTACCGGGTGTGCTGGGCGCGATCTGCCTGCTGCTGGGGTTGTATGCCCTGCAACTTCTGCCGGTGAACTACGCCGGGCTGGCGCTGATCCTGCTGGGCATTTCGTTCATGATTGCCGAGGCCTTCTTTCCCGGCTACGGCGTGTTGGGCATCGGCGGCGTCATCGCCTTCGTGGCCGGCGGCATCATCCTGATCGACACCGAAATGCCGGGCTTCGGCATCCCTCTCGAACTCATTGTCGCCATTGCCGTGGTGAGCGCGCTCCTGCTCGGGCTGGTCGGCGGAATGGCGCTGAAGGCGCGGCAGCGCCGGGCGGTGAGCGGCGGCGAGGCATTGATAGGCAGCACGGGCGAAATGCTGGAAGACGCAGCCACAGAAGGCTGGGCGCGAGTGCACGGCGAAAACTGGCGCGTGCATCTCCAATCTCCCGTGCAGCGCGGACAGCATGTGCGCGTGCTGGCCCGCAGCGGGCTGCTGCTCAAGGTCATCTCCGCGAACGACGAGAGCGAGATTCACGGCGCGGGCAGCTCCGGATAACGAAGCGCCCGCCGCACCCTCAGGCGGATGTTTGACGATGCACATCTAAGGAGAAAAACATGCTCGGATTCAGCGGCGCAGCACTGTTCATCGTTTTGCTAATTGTCTCGTCGTTTCGCATCCTGCGCGAATACGAACGCGGTGTGGTTTTTCTGCTCGGCCGCTTCTGGAAGGTGAAGGGACCGGGCCTGATCGTGGTGATCCCCGGCATCCAGCAGATGGTGCGCATCGACCTGCGCACCGTGGTGCTGGATGTGCCGACCCAGGACGTGATCTCGCGCGACAACGTGTCGGTCAAGGTCAACGCGGTGGTGTACTTGCGTGTGATCGATCCGCAGAAGGCCGTCATCGAGGTAGAGGACTTCCTCAACGCCACCAGTCAGCTCGCGCAAACCACGCTGCGCTCGGTGCTGGGCAAGCACGAACTGGACGAAATGCTGGCCGAGCGCGAGCGGCTCAACCTCGACATCCAGCAGGTGCTGGACACGCAAACCGACGCCTGGGGTATCAAGGTGGCCAACGTTGAAATCAAGCATGTCGACATCGACGAATCCATGGTGCGCGCCATCGCCAAGCAGGCCGAAGCGGAACGCGAGCGGCGCGCCAAGGTGATCCACGCCGAAGGCGAACTGCAGGCTTCCGAAAAACTGCTGCAGGCCGCGCAAATGCTCTCGCAGCAGCCGGAAGCCATGCAATTGCGCTATCTGCAGACCTTGGCCGGCATCGCGGGCGACAAGACCAATACCATCGTGTTTCCGATGCCGGGAAATTTCACGGACTTGCTCTCGCGCCAAAAGGCTGCGGGCATGTGATGCTCGCGCAGGGAAAAATGCACATTCAACCAGGAGAATAAAATGACCCGACACAAACTGAACCGCAACGAATTCCGCCTTGAGAACGGAGAAGTGGTCACCATCGAATACTGGATCGATGCCGCGAATGTCCACGTGGCCGCATTCGGCGCGGACGGGTACCGGCTCTCGCGCGTCACCTATCACGCGTCCGTTGACTCGCCCACCGAACTCAATCCCGAGTTGCAGGAATCCCTGATTGACAGCCTGGCCAACGCACTCGAATACGCCCTCATCAGGAAGCCGCAATTGCATGTCCGTGAGCGCTGAAAAGCGCGGCACAAAGGACGGTTACGATGAAAATTCCCTACAGAATTCAAACGGCAGGCATCGCGCTCGGGCTGGCCCTGTTCGTCGCGGCCGGCCTGTTTGTCAGCGTATCGGCCAACAAGCCGCAGCCGGATGGCACCGCGCCGCCCGGCGCCATTCCGGAATCAGTCACCGCCCCGGCAGAACAACTGGGTAAGGCGTTTGCAGCAGTCGCCGCACAGGTCAAGCCGGCGGTGGTCAGCGTCTATTCCGAAAAGACAATGCGCTTCCAGTCGCCGGATTTCCGTATTCCGTTCGGCGATGATTTGTTCAACAGATTCTTCGGCGATCAATTCCGCCTTCCCGGGGCGCCCGGCCAACCGCGCGAATACAGCATCCCCCGGCGCGGGATGGGCACCGGCATGCTGCTCGACAAGAAGGGACATATCCTGACCAACTACCATGTCGTGAGCGACGTGGACGAAATCAAGGTGCAACTGTCCGACAACCGCACGTTCGCGGCCGAGATTGTCGGTGCCGACCGCAAGACCGATGTGGCGATCCTGAAGATGAAAGGAATGGTGCCGGCGGATCTGCCGATCATCCAACTGGGTGATTCCGACAAACTGGAAGACGGCCACCTGGTGATAGCCATCGGTGCGCCGTTCGGGCTGAAGCAAACCGTGACCAGCGGCATCATTAGCGCCACGGGGCGTTCGGATGTCGGCATTGCCGACTACGAAGATTTCCTGCAGACCGATGCCGCGATCAACCCCGGCAACTCCGGCGGGCCGCTGATCAACATGCGCGGCGAAGTGATTGGCATGAACAGCGCTATCGAAACCAAAGTGGGGCAGTTCGCAGGGGTGGGGTTTGCCATCCCGTCGAATATGATCAGGCTCATGCTGCCCACGCTGATCGCGGGCGGGCAGATCACGCGCGGTATGCTCGGCGTCTCCATCCAGAATGTCACAAGGGAGTTGGCCGAACAGTTTGAGTTGGAGGGGGCGCGCGGCGCGCTTATCACGCAAGTCACCAAAGATTCGCCGGCAGAAAAAGCCGGCCTGAAGGCGGGAGATGCCATCGTGCTATTTAATGGCAAAGCGGTGGACGATACCGCCCAGTTGCGCAACTTCGTGGCGGCGACCGCGCCTGGCACCAAAGCGGCGATTACCGCAATCCGCAGCGGCAAGGAAAAAGACTTCACCGTCACAATCGGAGAAATGCCGCCCGAGGCGCTCGTCCCCGCTGTGCCAGGCCGAATGGAAAAGAACCAACTCGCCGGACTCGGTCTTAACGTGCATTCGCTGAACAAGGAACTGGCCAGACAATATGACTCGATAGATGACAAGGGCGTGCTCATCACTGATATCGCAGAAGGCAGCCCTGCCGCCGCTGCCGGCTTGCAACCGGGCGACCTCATCGCGGAAGCCAACCGCAAGCCGGTTTCCAGCGTCAAAGAACTTCAAACGATTCTCGACAAGAGCGCGGACCAGTTGTTGCTGTTGATCAAGCGCCGGGAAGGCAGCTTCTTTGCTGTGCTTAAACTCAAATGAAGAGCGCGACAGAAGCTATCGAAATGGGAGCGCCGACGTTTCGTCGGCAAGCTTTCCCTACAGCCGCGATCTTGATGCCAAACCGTCCAGCTAAGCCTACGCATAATCGTCCCAAAATGAATTGGCTACTTCTCGGCCGATCTGAAGTTTAATTAGTCATGTTCATTAAACACGTCAACCCGGGAGAGCAATATGAACACCATTTTCGGTTTTCCCAAGACCAAAACCCTGCTGTGGCTGATTGCATTCTTATCCGCACTACTAATCGCCGGCTGCGGTAGTGGAAGCGGTGGTGCGCCATCGGGAACGCTCGGCGTGTTCCTTACCGACGCGCCCGCCTGCGGCTTCAACAAGGTGAATATCACCGTCAACCAGGTGCGCGTGCACGAGAACAGCACGGCCGAGGACACCGCCCTTGGCTGGCACGACATCACGTTGAACCCCGCGCAAAAGATCGACCTGCTCAGCCTCAATAACGGCACCTTCTTCAGCCTGGGCCAGATACCTTTGCCGGCAGGGCGCTACACGCAAGTGCGCCTGGTGTTGAACGCAAACGCCAATACGGCAATTCTCGCGGGCAGCACCACCGAGATTCCGCTTGTCACCCCGAGTGCAGTGCAAACCGGCATCAAGCTGGTCAACCAGTTTGACGTGCTGGCCGGGCAGCGTGCCGACCTTATGCTGGATTTCAACGCCTGCCAATCCATTGTCAAACGCGGCAACGGCACCTTGGCACTGAAACCCGTGGTGCGAGTGATTCCATTTGCCCTGAACGGCATCGACGGTTTTGTGGATGCCGCATTGCTGAACAACAACGTTGTGGTGACCGCGCAACAAAACGGCGTCATCGTACAGACCACAGCGCCTAACGCCGCCACTGGCGAATTCTTCCTGAGCCGGCTTGCGCCCGGAAACTACGATGTGGTGATCACCGCAGACGGGCGCATCACGGAAATCATCACCGGCGTGCCGATTGCGAGCACCACCAGCGTGGTCAACGTGAGCGACAGCAACGCGCCGATAACCTTGCCGGTGTCCACCACTCACATTGCCAGCGGTGCAGCGTCCTTGAACCCAATCAGCACAACCGAGGTCGCCTTCGTGGCCGCCAAGCAAACCCTGGGCACCGCACCGACTACCGTGACGGTCAAGTTCGTCGCCGCCGACGACGCATCGACGCCGTCCGGCGCCTATGCGCTGAACCTGCCTGTCGATGCGCCGCTACTCGGCCAATTCACCTCGACCCTGCCCATCGCAATGACCGCGCAATCCGGAGTTGCAGCGCAATACACCTTGGAAGCAACGGCGAACGGCTACCAGACGCAATCGATCAACGTGGATGTTTCAGCGGCGGATTTGGTGCAGGACTTTGTGCTGGGGCCGTGATTCGAGGCGGGAGAGAGCGTCATGGAAGCGTTGATTAATTCGTCATACCGGCCTTTCGATAGGCTCAAGACAGGCTGACCTTCGGTCAGGCCGGTATCCAGTGCCATTATTTAACTGGGTTCCGGCCTTCGCCGGAACGACGAAACCAAATAAATCAGCGCGACCTTAACAATAGGCGGCCACGGTCGCCTTTTGGTTTGCCCTACTGAGAAAGGTCTTATAAACCAGCCGCAACAGTTGAATTTTACCCGGAGCCCCAAGTCTTACGCTTACCCGCTCTGCTGTTTCGGGTACACGTTGTGTCCAATATCCACGATGTCTTTCCCGACACATCAAGCGTGGAGCAAATCGCTGACCGCTGGTGGTGTTCATGCCGATTGTGCTGACGCGCAGTTTCATAAATGAAAAATACCAATCAGCACACCTGCGGTTTCACCGCCGCCCATGCATTGCCGAGCACAGTGAGCGGTTTGCATGCAGACAAATGTCAGGCGACCAGTTCAAGGTCGACTGATTTGAACCAAGTGGAAGGAGATTATCATGGCCAAACAAATGCGAGCTGCGGTCGTCGAGCACTTTGGTAAACCTCTGACGATTCGCGAATGGGACGTGCCTGCGCCCGGTTCCGGTCAGATACTGGTCATGACGGAAGCCTGCGGCGTCTGTCACACCGACCTGCATGCAGCACGTGGTGACTGGCCGGTGAAACCAACGCCCCCGTTCATTCCCGGCCACGAAGGCATAGGCCGGGTGGTAGCCATCGGCGCGGGCGTCACCGCGGTGAAAGAAGGCGACCGCGTGGGCGTGCCTTGGCTGTACTCGGCCTGCGGTCATTGCGAGCATTGCCAGTCCGGCTGGGAAACGGTGTGCGCCGAAGCGCAATTCGGCGGGTACACCAGGAACGGTGGTTTTGCCGAATACATCCTCGCCGACCCGAATTACGTTGCCCATATTCCGGACGGGTTGGAGCCGCGCCATGCGGCACCCATTATTTGTGCCGGCGTTACCACGTACAAAGGAATCAAGGAGACGGGCGCCCGGCCAGGCCAGTGGGTAGCCATCTCCGGTGCCGGCGGCTTGGGCCATTTGGGCATCCAGTACGCCAAAGCCATGGGGCTGCATGTGGTGGCGGTGGACATCGACGACGGCAAACTCGCACACGCGACCGCACTGGGCGCCGATGCCGTGGTCAACGCCAAGACGAGAGAAGCGGTGGCGGATGTCATCAAGGTAACGGACGGCGGCGCGCATGGCGTGCTGATCACGGCGCCGTCACTGGGCGCATTCAAACAAGGCGTGGGCATGACGCGCAAACGCGGCACCTGCGTCCTGGTCGGATTGCCGCCGGGTGAGTTCCCGACTCCGCTGTTCGAAGTGGTCGCCAACTGCATCACCATCCGCGGATCTTTCGTGGGCACCCGCCGCGATATGGCCGAAGCACTGGCCTTTGCCGCCGAAGGCAAGGTCAAGGCGGATATTGAGCTGCAGCCCTTGGCGGCGATCAACGATGTTTTGGAGCGACTCGAACATGGCAAGGTGCCTTCGCGGGTAGTGATCGATATTGCGGGCTAGTGATCTGCGGGGTGGTTCCGTAATAAATTGAAGCGGGTAAGGTTGTAAATGATGAAGGCGGCCGTGTGGCCGCCTTCTGTTTAAGGTTTTCGCGGATGCAGTCTTTTGGTTGCCACTTCGTTGGATGGCTTTCTTATAATCAGCGGGTCTTCATGTGGCCATGCTCAGCTCTCGGTATCAGCAATTCCGGGACGCTGACTCCGAGAGCCTGTGCAAGGACTTCGAGTGTGCTTAGCGAAACATTGCGCTCTTCGAGTTCCACCGAACCAATATACGTACGGTGAAGTTCGCAAAGATCGGCCAATTCCTCTTGCGATAGTCCGTGATCTTTTCGAAATGAGTGGACATTCTCGGCAAGCGTGGCGCGTATTGAAGTGCTTGGGTTTCTTGGCATCATCGGAACACTATAGTAGGAGCGACATTGTTTTCGACGGATGACTTTGGTGCTACAGACTTTGGGTAGCTAAGCTAAAGTGAATTCAGAATTAGTGAGAATCAAACCGGGCTTGTTGCCAATTATTTCGGACCGAACAGATCATCCAGCGGATTCTTCACGGCAGGCCCACTGGCCGAAACTTTCTTGACGGTGAATTCTTCGTCAATGTTGTCCCGGTAAAAACTCCACGCCGCCCCCGAACTGCTGAGCCTGCGCCAGATGTCCTCGCCGACGCCGCTGTATTGCAGCATGTCGCCGTTGTCGAGTTGCACTTGCAGTATGCGCGCGCGGGCGTCGTAGCCGATGGCGCGCAGTTTTCCGGAGTTGATCTTTTTCATTTCCATGATGAATGACGCCTCCTCATCGCAATTGTCGGCTGCCCTTGATTCTTTGCCTGTCAGGTGAAGAAATACCGCGTAAGGTGAAAGAAGATCGGTGCGGCAAAGCTCACCGAGTCCATGCGGTCCATCATGCCGCCGTGGCCTTTGATCATGGTTCCCCAGTCCTTGGCGCCCAGGCTGCGCTTGACTGCGGAGAGCGACAGGCCGCCCAGGAAGCCCATCAGCACGATGATGAAGGCCATGCCCGCCGATTGCAGCGGGGTGAAGGGGGTGATCCACCACATGGCGGCGCCGATCAGGGTGGCGCTGGCTGCGCCGCCGACGAAACCTTCGACGGTCTTGGAAGGACTCACGACGGGGGCGATCTTGGTTTTGCCGAAGAGTTTGCCGAAGACGTACTGCAGCACGTCGCTGAGTTGCACCACCAGTATCAGGTAGAACAGCAGCAGCGCGTTTTGCCCGGTGTAGCCGGGGATGTCGAGCAGCAGCAGCGCGGGCACATGGCTGATGCAGTAGATGGTGATCATGACGCCCCACTGGATCTTGGCGGTGCGCTCCAGGAAGTTTTCCGCGTCGTGGGCCAGGGCGGAGAACGAGGGCAGCAGCAGGAATCCGTACACGGGGATGAAGATGGTGAAAAGTTCGTACCAGCGGTCGCTGATCAGCCAGTATTGAACCGGGATGATCACGAAGAAAGCCAGCGACAGCGCGCGGTGGTCGCCCGCGCGGGTGGGAGTGAGGGTGATGAATTCGCGCAGCGCAAAGAACGAGATGAAGGCGAACATGACGATGGTGGCAGTGGTGCCGATGATGAACGCCGCAGAAAAGATGAACACCATGGACCACCAGGCGTTCACCCGCGCATTGAGGTTGTCGATCACGGCGATGGAATTTTCGGCGGTGGCGCGGCGGCGCAAAACCCAGCCGATGAGCGACGCTATAACCAGCAGGGCGACGATGCCGCCGATCAGCCAGTAGAATTTTTGTTGTGGACTCATTGTGCTGCTCCTATGACGGCATCTCGTGCGCGGTTCAGAAAAGTGGGTTTGTCTTCGTTGGCGATGCGCGCCAGCGGTGTGCCGAAGCGCACGGTGCAGGTGATGGGTACCGGCAGAATCGCGCCTTTCGGCATGCTGCGATTCAGGTTTTCCAGGTACACCGGTATCAATTCGACGTTCGGATAGCGTTCCGCGAGATGGAACAGGCCCGCCTTGAAATTGCCCGGCAAAGCCTGCAACTGGCGCGTGCCTTCGGGGAAGAGGATGAGCGAATCGCCCCGGTCAAGCGCTTCAAACAGCGGGCTCAACGGGTTGCTGCCCGCTTCCGTTTTGTTTCTGTTGATCAGCACCGCATTCAAACATTTCAATGCCACATAGCGTTTGAACCGGCCTGTTCCCCAGTAGTCCGCTGCGGCCACGGGACGCGTCCTTGCGCGCAGTTCGGGCGGCAGGGCAGACCACAGTGCCACGGTGTCGATGTGGCTGGAGTGGTTGGCAAAGTAAATGCGCTGGGTGGGCGAGGGGATCGTGCCGATCCAGCGCGGCATCGCGCCCACCAGCAGGCGCACGAGTCCGATCAGCAATTTGGATAGCAACATGATCTAGGCGCGTTGCAGTTGGTCTGCAATGGCTTGGGTGCGCGTGTAGCAGGTGAGCGCCGATCCGACTGCAATGACAATCGACGCCGCGACGAGTGCAATCTGGGTGGCGTTGAATGCGAGTTCCGCCGCGCCCAGCACGCACGCGAGGGTGAGCACGAACATGCGGTGCTGTTTGGCCATGGGGCCGCGAAAGTCCTGCGCCAGGCCCAGCGAACCGCCGAACACCCGCACATAGGCCGTCAATGCCGCAGCCAGCGCGCCGAACCAGCCCAGCGCGGGCATGCCGATGCAATAGCCGAGCGCGACGATCAGGAACGAGTCGGCGATGCGGTCGGGGAACTCGTTGTAGATTTGGCCGAGCGGCGATTTTTTGCCGCCTTCGACTGCCACCATGCCGTCGAGCAGGTTGCAGATCAACCGCGCCTGGATCGCCAGCGCGCAGCCGACGAGGCCGGCCGGGGTGGGATACAACATCAGCAATGCCGCGCCGGCGGCGGCAAAGAACACGCTCGCCACGGAGATTTGGTTGGGTGTAACGTTGGTGTTGGCCAGGAATTGCGCGGATTTTTGCGCCCAGTTTGCAGAACGCGCCTCGATCGGGCGACGGTTCTTTTCGATCTCTTCAGTCAAGTGCTACCCCTTTGTTGAACAAGTAATGCTGTCGGCCAAGTCTCCCGTCGATGCGGGATACGTTGCTTGCGCCAGCCATCCTGGCACCCGCAAGGGGTACGCCGGTGGGTGCCCGGCAGCTTCGCTGCCACCCTCCCGCAGTCTGGGGGTTCCGCCGTGAGCCTTGCACCGTGTGTGCGGTGCGATGTGCGCAGTGGCGAATCTGCAAGCGGGGCGAACTGTAGGTGAGCGGGGCGGGTGGTGTCAATCGTGCCGATGCACAATCAAGCGGTTCGGCAGAATATCGGCATAACGCCGAATCTGTTCGCGTGCGTATTACGCAAAGGGCAGAGTCAGGTGGAACGTGGCGCCGGGCGATTCCTGCGGGTCGACCCAGAGTTGGCCGCCGTTTGCCTCGACCAGAGAACGGCTGATGGTCAGGCCCATGCCGATACCATTGGTCTTGGTGGTGAAAAAGGGCTCGAACAGGCGCTGGATATCTTCATCCCCGAAGCCCGGCCCGTTGTCGCGGATCGACACCTGGGCAACATTCTTGTCCGCCATCGTGCGCACGGTAATGGTGATGGCTGCCAGCGGCACGCCTGCGTCCTGCATCGCGTCCAGGCTGTTGTGCAGCAGATTGAAAAGAACCTTTCGCACATGGAGACGGTTGGCCCGGATCGGCGGCAGCCCGTCCTCCAGTTGGAGATAGGATTGAAACTGCAATTCATGCTCGGCCCTTGCGGCAGCGAGGATGCCGGTGATCTCGTTGTTGAGCTCTAATTCTTCGGTTGGAAACTCGCGCGTGTTCAGGAAGTTGATCAATTCGCGAATGGATTGTCCGGCACGGAGTGCCTGCCGTTCGCTTGACTCGACGGCCGTGCCGATCTTTTTCAGATTGGGATTTTCGTTCTTCAGCAGCAGCAGCGCGGCATTGCAGTATGTTGCAATGGCCAACAGCGGCTGGTTCACTTCGTGGGCAATGGCTGATGCGGTATGGATGGCGATCTGGGTTCGTTGCAGAACTTCCATTTCTTTGCGTTGTTCCTGAATCTTCTTCTCAAGCACTTTGCGGCTGGTGATGTCCTGGATCGTGCCCAGCGAGCGGATCGCCTTTCCTTGGGCGTCGAAATGCGTTTCGCAACGTTCGTGAACGAACTTGATGCGTCCGTCCGCAAACTGCAGGCGGTGAACGATATCGTAGGGTAGGCGCTTTTCAAGCGAATCCGTGTAGGCCTTGTTCACCATGTCGCGGTCATCCGGGTGAATGGCGTTGAGGAAGGCTTCGTACGACGCCGCGAACGCCGTTTTGTCAATTTCGAAGATGCGGAAGACCTCGTCCGACCAGTGCAGTGTGTTGCCGGCCAGGTCCAGTTCCCAATTGCCGATGTGGGCGCTGTGCTGTGCCTGATTCAGCCGTGCCTCGCTGTCGCGCAGCACTTGCTCCTGTTCCACGGCCTGGATTCTCAGCCGGATGTTTTCGTGGAGGCTGCGACCCGCACGCATGGCGTTAACCACGATAAATAGCAGGAACAGCACGATCATTGCCCCCATGGCGAATGAAACCTTGTTGCCTTCCAATGCGAAGTTCGCGATCAGCGGCAGCAGCGTCGGCACCAGGAAGCCGAGTGTGGATATCCGGTCTATCGCCAGCGATGTGATGGCGCCGGCACTCAGCCCGGCCATGACGAAGGCCAGGAACAGCTGATGGGTTTCATCTCCCTGCGGGAAAAGCAATGCGGCACCCGTGCCCCATGCCACTCCGGTCGCGATGGTGGTGATGCGGAAACGGCGCATCCAGCACGGTGCATGATTCACCGTTTGTGCGCCGTGCCGCCAGGCGGCCAGCAGCACGACCCTGACCAGCAGGATCGCGCCGATTGCGGCGAGCCAGCCGAACACGATGGCGGGTGCGATCACCGCGCTTTGCACGCCCGCGAGTGTCAGCGCAAGCAGAGCATTGATGACGATGATGAGGGGCAAGCCGGAATAGAGCAGCTTGGCCTGTTCAATTTGAGGGACGGCTGAGGGCGTGCTGGCGCAATTGAAGATACGGTTCAGCATCGCATCATTCCCGGCCGGAAAGGTCGCGTGGGGGGTGGTGCGTCGGCCGAATTCTTTACCGTGAATTCCAGCTTGAAATTGTCACGATAAAAACTCAAAGCAAACCCGGCGCTGCCGGGGCGGCGCCAGATAAGCTCGCAAACGTCCACTCGAGACGAATGCCCGGCGAGTGTTGAACTCAAGTACTTCCTCCTATGATGCGTGTGTGTATTGCCGGCGACGCTTCCCGACTTTGCGGGATTGTTGTTTTGTACGCCTAGCTTGTGGATGGACTGTAGGGGGCGGGGCGGGTGGTGTCAATTGTATTGAAGGGTTATGCGAAGGAGAGATTTTCGGGGCGGGTGGCGTCCATGCCACTCTCGCTCGCAGGGTTACAGCGCACGTTGCTACGGTGATATGCTTCGGACGAAGGGCATTGCATCAGGACATCATCCACGCGGAAAGAAGTCACTTTGAATATTCACCCCGACCATCGCCCGGCGATGCGCCAGACAGTACTACTAATCTTCCTGATGCTGACCGGCATGGCTGCGGCGTGGCTGCTGCCGGTGATTCCGGAGGCCCGCGGCATCGCGGCATATCTGCCGCTGCACACGCTGCTGGAGACAATCTCCATCGTGATCGCCGCGCTCGTGTTTGCGGTGAGCTGGAACGCCTACAGTGACAAATTGCCGGGCAATATCGTGCTGCTCGGTTGCGCGTTTCTCGGGGTGGCGCTGCTCGATTTCTCGCATATGCTTTCTTTTGCGGGGATGCCGGAGTTCGTGACGCTGAGCAGTCCCGAAAAGGCGATTAATTTCTGGCTGGTTGCGCGTTCGCTGGCCGTTGTCGCGCTGTTTGCCGTCGCTGTCCTGCCTTGGCGTCCGTTCGCTTCAGCCGCGACACGCCATGTGCTGCTTGCGGTGGTGCTGGCCCTGACGCTGGCTACGCACTGGCTGCTGCTGTTCCATCCCGACGCGCTGCCGCGCACATTCGTGCAGGGGGAAGGGCTCACCGCGTTCAAGGTCGATTTCGAATACGCGATCATCATCGCCAGCCTCGCTGCGGCCGCCGTGCTGTGGCGGCGCATGCACGCCCCGCTGCCGTTCAATGCGCCGGCCCTGTTTGGAGCGATGTGCGCGATGGCGTTGAGCGAGTATCTGTTCACGCTCTATGCGGAAGTGACGGATATCTACAATCTGCTGGGACATGTCTACAAGGCGATTGCCTACCTTTTCATTTACCGCGCGATTTTCGTCACCACGGTGGAGAGTCCCTATCGCCAGTTGAGCGCATCGCAGGGCAAGCTGCAGGCCACGCTGGATGCGCTCCCCGATCTGCTGTTCGAACTGGACAGTAACGGCCGCTTTCACGATATCCATACACCCCATGCCGATTTGCTGGCGGCTCCGGCCGAAGCGCTGCTGGGCAGAACGGTGGACGAAACGTTGCCTGCGGAAGCGGCCGACGTGGTGATGCTGGCGCTGTGCGAGGCGCAGTACACGGGCTGGTCCAGGGGACAGCAGTTTGCGCTGCCGCTGCCGCAGGGCGAAACCTGGTTCGAACTTTCCGTGACGCGCAAGGCGGCCGAGCCGGGGCAGAGTTCGCGCTACATCGTGCTGTCGCGCGACATCACCGAACGCAAGACCGCCGAACACGAAGTGCAGCGCTTGTCCCGGCTCTATTCCGCGCTGAGCCAGTGCAACGAGGCCATTGTGCGCAGCGGCAGCATGGCCGAGTTGCTGCCTGTCCTGTGTCGCGACGTGGTGGAATTCGGCGGCATGAAAATGGCTTGGATAGGCATACTGGACCCGCAAAGCGGCCCGCTCAAGCCGGTCTCTTCCTACGGTGAAGGGGTGGAGATGCTGCAAGAGTCGAATGCGTCGTTGAAGGCAGGCGAGTTTTCACCGCACGGGCCGGCGTCCATCGCGATCAGCCAGGACCAGCCCTACTGGTGCCAGAATTTCCAGTTCGATCCGAATACCGCAGCCTGGCACGAGCAGGGCGCGCGGCTGGGATGGGGCGCGTCGGCGGCGCTGCCGCTGCACCGCAACGGCAAGGTCATCGGCGCATTCAACCTGTATGCCGGGGAGACGAATGCCTTCGACGAACGCGCACGCAAGCTGCTGGTCGAGATGGCTATGGATATCGACTTTGCGCTGCACAACTTCGAACGCGAGACGCAGCGCATGAAGGCGGTCGACGAACTGGCCGAGTCGCGCAACCTGCTCAAGACCATCATCGACACCGCGCCCCTGCGCATATTCTGGAAAGACCGGGATCTGCGCTATTTGGGCTGCAATCCCGTTTTTGCGAAGGATGCGGGAGTGAAGAGTCCCGAGGAAATGATCGGCAAGGACGATTTTCAGCTGGGGTGGAAAGAGCAGGCGGAACAGTATCGCGCCGATGACCGGCAGGTGATTGAGTCCGGCATTCCCAAACCCTTCTTCGATGAACCGCAGACCACGCCCGATGGCAAGCACATCTGGCTGAGCACCGCCAAGGTGCCGCTGCGCGATGCGGCGGGCAATACAACCGGCGTGCTGGGCATCTACAAGGACATCACCGAACGCAAGCGGGCGGAGATCGCGCTGAAACACAGCGAGGCTGAACTCAACTTTGCGCAGGCCATCGCGCAGGTCGGCAGCTGGAATTACGATCTGGTCAGCGGCAGGATAGAAGGCTCGGCGGAATCCTATCGCATGTTTGGCATCACCCGGCCCGGCGCCACCGATCTGGACACCATGCTTGCCATCATCCATCCCGATGATCGCGAGAGGATGTTCAAGACTTTGCAGGAAGCTGTTGCGGACGATTCCCCGGAGTCCGAATTCCGCATTGTGGTCGACGGGGAAACCCGCTGGATAAGCGCGCGCATCAAGGTCGAGAACAATGCGGACGGCAAGCCGGTTACCGTGCTGGGCACAACGCAGGACATCACCGCGCACAAGATTTCCGAGGAACGCATTTACTATCTGGCGCATTTCGACGCGCTCACCGGCTTGCCGAACCGCGCGCAGCTGGACGACCGCCTCAAATATGCCATCCGCATGGCGAAGCGCGGCAACGAACACATCGCGTTGCTGTTCATCGACCTCGACCGTTTCAAGGACGTCAATGACACGCTCGGCCACAGCGTCGGCGATGCCGTATTGATCCAGCTGGCGGCCCGCCTGGCGAAGGCGCTGCGCGAGGAGGATGTGGTGTCGCGTCTGGGCGGCGACGAATTCATCGTGATGCTGCCCGATACCGACGTGCGCGGCGTGACGCTGGTAGTGCAGAAGCTGCTGGATGTCATCGCCCAGCCCTACAAGGTGGAGCAGTTCGACCTCAGTCTTACCGCATCGGTCGGCATCGCGCTTTTTCCGGAAGACGGCGAGCATCTGGAGGCGCTTTCCAGAAGCGCCGATACGGCCATGTACCGCGCCAAACAGGAGGGCCGCAATTGCTACCGTTTCTTCACGCCGGAGATGCAGGCAAGCTCCGCGCGCAACCTGAAGCTGGTCAACGACCTGCGCCATGCGCTGGAGCGCGGGCAACTGCATGTGGTCTACCAGCCGCAGATGTCCATTCCGGACGAGCGCGTCATCGGCGCTGAAGCTTTGCTGCGCTGGCAGCATCCGGAATTCGGCGCGGTGACGCCGACAGAATTCATCCCGGTTGCGGAAGACAGCGGACTGATCCAGTCCATCGGCGAGTGGGTGATGCGGCAGGCCGTGCAGCAGTTGAAAGCCTGGATGGAGGCCGGGATCGAGCCCATGATCATGGCGGTGAACCTGTCCGCCGTACAGTTCCGCCATCCCAACCTGCCCGACATGGTCACGCGCATTCTGGAAGAAGAAGGCCTGCCGCCGGAGTATCTGGAGCTGGAATTGACGGAAGGCGTGGCCATGTACGATCCGCAGGGCGTGATTGCGGTGATGAACAATCTGCACGAGTGCGGTATCCGCATGTCGATAGACGATTTCGGCACCGGCTATTCCTCGCTGAGCTACCTGAAGAAATTCAAGGTGTACAAGCTCAAGATCGACCAGTCGTTCGTGCGCGACATCAGCACCGACCCGGAAGACAAGGCCATCGTCTGCACCGTGATCAACATCGCGAAGACGCTGGGCCTCAAAACCATCGCCGAGGGCGTAGAGACGGCAGGGCAACTGGCCTTCCTGCGCGAGCAGGGCTGCGACGAGGTGCAGGGATATTTCTACAGCAAGCCGCTTTCGGCGGAGCAGTTCGAGGCTTTCGTCAGGGCCAGAACGATTGCGGGAAAATAGCTGAAGCCCGGTATCATTCTGACCTTGTCATCGTCGAATCCCGCGTGCGGTTCGACGCGACGCACCGATCAACCCAGGGATTCTTCATGACCGCCACGCCACCCGATGCTTTGCTTTTTATCGCCCCCGGCTGCACCCACTGCCCCGTCGTGTTGCAGGGGCTGGGCGAACTGGTGAAGCGGGGGCTGGTTGGAAGAATGACGGTCGTGAATGTCGCCGCGCATCCCGAACAGGCCGCGGAATACGGCGTGCGCGCCGCGCCCTGGCTGCGGCTGGGGCCGTTCACGCTCACCGGCGCGCACAGCCTGGCCGAGTTGCAGCAATGGGCGGAGTGGGCGCGCGGCGAAAAAGGGACGGCGCACTATGTTGAGCATTTGTTGAAGCAGGGTGCCTACAAGCAGGCCGTGGCATTCGTCTCCGCAGACACGCTCCGCCTCAAGGCGCTGCTCGCCGTCATTGCCGATCCCGGCGCCGGCATCGACGTGCGACTGGGCATCAGCGCGCTGCTGGAATCCTATGCCAATACTGCGGCTTTGCAGACGCTACTGCCGCAGTTGGCCGATCTGGTGCACCATGCCGACCATCGCGTGCGCGCCGACGCCTGCCATCTGCTCGGTCTCACCGGTAGCGCGGACGCACGCACCCACATTGCAGCCTGTCTCGACGATGCCAGCACGGAAGTAAGGGAAATCGCGCAGGAAGCGATGCAGGTGCTGAAACCGGCAAAATAATGTTGCAATAAAAATGCCCCATACAGGAGGAGTTGCATGACCACCGCTTTTCTTGCAGTTGCTTTCGGCCTGGCGCTGCTGGTGTGGAGCGCCGACCGTTTTGTGGAAGGCGCTGCATCCAGTGCGCGGCATTTCGGCATGTCGCCGCTGCTGATCGGCATGGTGATCGTGGGCTTCGGCACTTCCGCGCCGGAGATGACGGTTTCCGCGCTGGCGGCGGCGCAGGGGAATCCGGGCATCGCGCTCGGCAACGCCTACGGCTCCAACATTGCCAATATCGCGCTCATCCTGGGTTTGACGGCGCTGATGAGTCCCATTGCCGTGCATTCGCGGGTGCTGCACAAGGAATTGCCCCTGCTCACCGCAGTGACTGCCGTGGCTGCCTGGCAAGTTTGGGACGGTGAGATTACCCGCATCGAGGCCTGGGTGCTGCTGGGAATATTCGCCGCAGTGATGGGCTGGAGCATCTGGCAAGGCACGCGAAAGAACACCGATGAACTGGGACTGGAGTTCGAGCAGGAGTTGAATGTTCGCGCCATGCCCTTGCGCCGGGCGGTGTTCTGGGTGGTCGTCGGCCTGCTGTTCCTCATCGTCAGCTCGCGCATCCTGGTCTGGGGCGCGGTGGAAATCGCGCGCGGTTTCGGCATCAGCGATCTGATCATCGGACTGACCATCGTCGCGGTCGGCACCTCGCTACCGGAACTTGCCTCGTCCATCATCGCCATGCGCAAGGGAGAGCACGACATTGCGCTGGGCAACGTGCTCGGTTCCAACCTGTTCAACACGCTCGCGGTGGTGGGGATAGCCGGGGCGATAGCGCCGATCTCGGCAGAGCCGGAAGTCTTCACGCGGGATATGCTGGTGATGGCCGTGCTGACCGTCTCGCTGTTCGTATTTTGCTATGGGTTTCGCGGGCCGCACCGCATTACCCGCTGGGAGGGCGGAATCCTGCTGTCGATTTATATTACCTACACTTACTACCTGCTGGCGACGGCCTTCAATTGACGCGGTGGCGGCACGTTGCCTGCTGCGGAATTATTTGACGCTTGCCACTGCCACCCTTGTCTTGGGTAGCCCCTTGTCCAGGAAATAGCGTTCGGCGATGACTACCGCATCCTGCGGTCCGGCGATGTAGACATCGCTCTGCAGCAAATCGGCGTCGGCCCCGGTGATTTCGCCGAGCTGTGCAAGCAGGGACTCTTCGCGTTTGCCGCTCACGGTGCGCAGATCGAAACCCGCGACATGCTCTTCATAGTGGAAGTTGTCCAGGGCGTCCTGCCAGGCATGGGCGATATTGGGCAGATAGATGTTTTGCCGGGCAGATCCGAACCAGTGTAGGTGTATGTTTTCCGCTTCCAGCGACAGCGCGTGTTCGATCAGGCTCTTGATCGGCGCGAAGCCGCTGTCGAAGGCGAAGAAATACAGGGGGCGCGGCGATTTTTCGTGCAGGATGAATTCGCCGTGCGGTCCTTCCATCTCCACGGCCTCGTGGTCCTTGAGGCGGTCGAAAACATAATCCGAGAACAGGTTGCCGCTCTGCCTGTGGATGTGGAACAGCACATTGCGGTCGTCGCAGGGACAGCTGGCGATGGGCAGCTCGGCGCTGAAGGATTGCCCGACGCGCAGCGTCACGCTCTGTCCCGCGAGGAAACGCAGGCGCTGGGTGCGCGGGGTTTGCAGGTGCAGCAGGATCATGTCGTCGCTGATGTGCCCCATCGCCTTGACGTGGGCGGTGATCTGCTGGAAAGGGATGTCCTGCACGCTGTCCGCCACGGCGGCTTCGATGACCACGTCGCTGACCGCCGTGTTGCTGCACAGCAGAACATAGCCCTGGTCTTTTTCCGCCTCGGAAATCACGAAATCGTGCAGGCGCGTTTTCTTGACCTGGCCCGACACTACCTTGGCCTTGCACAGTCCGCAATTGCCGCCGCTGCAGCCGTAGTTGAGCGGAATGCCGGCACGCATCGCGGCTTCCAGCAGCGTGTCGTGACCTTCCACCAGAAAATCCTGCTTGCTGGGCAGAACCGTGACCTGGGCCGTGATAACGCGCAGGACATTATCCTTGATCGCCAGCGGATTGATGAAGCCGGGTTCCGTCGCCAATTCAACCTCCTGTTTGATCCATGTCTTCAGGTCTTCCAGCGTTGTGCGCGAACCGGCATCAGCCCGGGTTTCGATCTCCGCCAGCTTGTCCCACAGCTTGCCCAGCAGGGCGTTGAATTGCTTTACTTGTGACTGGCTGCCCGCCAGCGTCGTGCTGAGTTCGGTGATGCGCGCGGCCAAAACCTCCGGCTCCGGCAGCGCTCTTTCGAATACGCGCTTGCCGAACGCGCGCTCCTTGATCTGGGCGATGCGCCGTGTCTCCGCGTCGTCTTCCAGTTGCGCGTCCGGATAACAGGCCAGCAGATTGCCGACCGTGACCGTCCCGTCGTGGGAGATCATCTCGCCACACTGGATTTTCTTCTGCAGTTCCGCGCGGGTGACGCCGATCAACCTGGCGGCGCGCGTCAGGGTCAGCGTTTCACTCATGGCAGCGTTCGAAGTTCATCATGATTCCGGATTTCCTGTGCTGTTTTGGCGGCCGGGCAAGTGTGGCTCACTTTATGGGAGTTGCTTGTCCGGTGTCAATGACGGCGCGGGGGTGTGCAGCGTATTCCCCCATGCGGCGATTCAGTATTCGTAGCCGATGAAAAACCCGGTGTGCGAGCCGTCGTAGGGGGTGTTGCCTGCGAGGCCGGGGGCCGTGCCCGTGCTGGCGTAGGTCGCGACCTGGTAGGTTTCCTTCACATGGCGCAGGCTGACCCAGCCGTAGGGCCGCACCTGATAGCCAATCTCGACGATGCTGCCTCGGGCGTTCCGGAACGTGATCTTCTCGGTCACACCGTTGAGGGTGGAGTTTGCCCTGGCCGAGTAGACGTAGCGCATGCCGCCGCCGATGCGGAAGCGACCCGGACCGTTGAAATAGACCAGCGCTTCGAGCGGGACGCGCCGGAAGGAGGCGTTGTCGTTGTCTTTGTAATCGGAGTTGTAGTGGTAATTAAGGATCAATGCGCCAGAAAAGGGAATGGACTCCGCCTGATACAGCACGCCGGCGCCGATCTGGTACAAGCCGCCCGCGCTAATTTCCCGGATCGACCCGTCCTCGCGTGTGATTTCCGAGATGACGTTTCCGCCCAGCGTGACGCCCAGGCGCTGCACCGCATGAAAGCCCTGGCCGCTTTCGAAGCCGCGTGCATGCGCGTTCGGACAGGGCAAGGCAAGCAGGGCGAGGCTTGCGAACAGCAATTTGCCGGGTTGGCTCACGTCACTCCTTTGGTTGAGCGCACAGGGCGTGCGGGACGTACGGGCATTATTACTGATTGAGCGGGCGCTGGGAGGGTTCTTGAGAATGGCAAAGTCGGGAGCGCGGACGTCCCGTCGGCATTTTTCAGAAAGCTTGCCGACGAGACGTCGGCGTAGCCATTAACCGCTCAAGGGAGATACGGGATGCATGTCTGTATAATTCCCGTCGTGCAATTTCCGGAAACAAACGCCATGTCCTCCTCGCTTCCCGTCCTTTCCCTGCTTGAAACCCGCGTCCTCGGCGTGCTCGCCGAGAAGCAGCGCACCGTGCCGGACAGCTATCCGCTGACGCTGAATGCGCTGGTTTCCGGCTGCAACCAGAAGAGCAGCCGCGATCCGGTGATTGAGGCGTCCGAGGCGGAAGTCGCGGCGGCGCTGGACAGCCTGCGCGCGTTGTCGCTGATTGTGGAAACCAGCGGCGGCAGGGCGTCGCGTTACGGGCACAACATCGAGCGCGTGCTGCACATTCCCACGCAGTCCACCGCGCTGCTGACGCTGCTGATGCTGCGCGGCCCGCAGACGGCGGGCGAGCTGCGCATCAATTGCGACAGGCTGCACAAATTTGCGGATATTTCATCGGTCGAAAGTTTTCTGGTGGAGTTGGCGGAACGCGCGGCGGGCGGTCTGGTGGTGGAACTGCCGCGCCAGCCCGGCTCGCGCGAGAACCGCTGGATGCATCTGCTCTCGGGCGCGCCAGTCGTCGAGGAGCGGTCGTCTGCTGGCGCGGCTTCTGCATCGGGCGACGTGAGCGTGGGCGAGATCGCCGCGCTCAAGGCCAATGTGTCCAGACTGGAAGGGGAAGTAAGCGAATTGCGGGCGCTGGTGGAAAAACTGTACGCCGAGCTCGGGGTTGCCAAGCCGTAAAAGCATACATGGGCGCGCCGACGTCCCGTCGGCATGAGGTTTAAACCCAGACTGTCCATTTGGAAAACCACGTCATTCCGGCGTAGGCCGGAATCCAGATGAGAAAAAATTTCCCACGCAAGTGGGACAACATCGTGGTTTTGTCCGCTTCGCGGCGTATTTTTCATTGCTGGATACCGGCCTGATGGAACTACTAGCCATTCGACTAAGCTGGCAAACAACGCCAGCCAAGTCGCTGGTTATTCGCCTGTATGACGACCTAATGAACTAGCTGGGTTTAAAAAGCCGACGGGACGTCGGCGCTCCCGTTATTTGCGGCTGTTCAACGCGTCAATCTTTTTGTTGTACTCGTCCGTCGTCTGCTTGCAGCGCGCGATGGCATCGCGCAGGGCATCCGCCGTGATGCTGCATTCGCGCAGGGCCTTGCGATCCGCCTGCATGGTGTCGATGAGCGTTGCGTAGGTGGCGTCGTTGGCGATGGATTTGGGCGCCGCACATTTTGCGGCCAGCAACTCCGCGTTCACATCGCAACCCACGGCGCGCGGCACGATGGGCAGCGTCTGGCATCCGCCGAGCAACAGGCTGCCGATCACAAGCGGCGCGAGTGTCAATCGAAGCGCCTTCATCATTTCCTCCCGCCCGCATCGCCCAGCGCATTGAACACGCTGTGCGGCACGCGTGCTTGCAGGCAGGCATTGCCTTCGATTTCGCGGCGCAGGTTTTCGCGTTCCTTGCGCAGGCGCGCGATTTCCAGATTCAGGCCGGCTTCTTCGGTGCCACTGGAGCCGTCGCGCTGTGCAACGAGCGCTTTGAGCCGGGTGTCGGACTCTTCGATGCTGGCGTTGGCGCTCTTTATTTTGTCGTCCAGCGTGTCTTTTGTGCGTCGCCATTCGGCGACTTTGAGCGCGTTTTCCTTGCGTATGGTGTCGAGTTCGCGCTGGTGCTTGTTGTTGATGCCGTCCAGTTGTGTCCTGAGTTGGGCGATGGCGGCTTCCTGTTCCGAGTCGAGTGTCTTCCCGGTTTCGAATGCCGTCCTCAGCGTTTCGCGCGCATTCTTGCCTCGGTAGTCGCCTATCAGGTAACCGGACAGAAATCCGGAAATCAGAACCAGCAATAGTATGAATTTGTTCATTTGAGTGTGGAGGTTTTGCGGGCGGGCTGCACTCTATTGGACTTCGTTGTTTGATGTCAATAAGTCTATTGTGGTTATTGCGCTTGCTTCGTCCTGTTACACTTCGCGCATCTGTTCGGAAGGAGTCCAAATACCATGAAGACATTGTTGGCGATCAGTTTGTTTCTATTTTCGAGTCTTGTTCTGGCGGCCGATGCGCCCGCCGCCATGACGCCCGATGCGGCACCGGCCGTTACCGTCCGGGGCAAGGTGCTTGAGGTGAAGAGTGTCGACAGCTATACCTACATGCGCCTCAGTACCCCGAACGGCGATTTGTGGGCTGCGGTTGTGACGGCCAAGGTCAAGAAGGGCAGCACCGTGACGATTGAGAACGGCGTTGTCATGAGCAACTTTTACAGCAAGGCGATGCAGCGCACCTTCCCCGAGGTGCTGTTCGGTTCGCTGGCAGGCAGTGCAGCGGCAGCCGCGCCGGGCGGGCATGCGCTGGGTACGGCTTACCCGATTGTTCCATCCGCCAAACCGGAAGCCAGCCTGGAAACGATCAACGATGCGCCCGTGGCCAAGGCCAGCGGCGCGAATGCGAAGACGGTTGCCGAAATCAACACCCGCAGCGCCGAACTGAAAGACAAGCCGGTGCTGGTGCGCGGCAAGGTGGTGAAGTTCAACGGCGGGATCATGGGCAAGAACTGGATTCATCTGCGCGACGGTTCGGGTTCGGCGAACAACGAGACCAACGACATTCTGGTGACGTCCGCGAGCGAGACGCGCGTCGGCGATATCGTGACGGTGAAGGGCACGGTTCGCACCGACAAGGATTTCGGCTCGGGCTATGCCTACAAGGTGCTGATCGAGGAAGCGACGCTGCAGTAAAGCAACCCACTGCGACATGCGTAAAAAAGGCGACCTTCGGGTCGCCTTTTTTACGCGTCTTTGTTTCTGCAGCCGCTACGCGGGTTTCTTGCCCGCAAAGTATTCGCGCTGGCGGGACTCGAACGAGCTGCCGAAGTACTTTTTCCACCACAGGTTCTTTTCGTCGAGATGCGAGACCTTGGCATCGCTTTGCTGGTCTTGCGGCTGCGACGACAGCCAGTCGCGGAAGGCATAGTGGCGGTACAGGCGCATGAACTCGCCCAGATAGATGTCCGCCACCCGGGTGTCGCCGCGGATGACAAGCATGTTCTCGTCGTTGGATAGCGTTGAGGCCTCGCTGAAATTGGCGGAGCCGCTGACGACCAGCGGATTCTTGCCGAGCGGGTCGACCAGCATGTATTTGGTGTGCAGGTATTTCACATTGTTATTGAGCCCGGTGAGGCTTTCGTTGAGCCAATGGCCGAACGCGCCTTCCTGCAATTGCGAACCGACCGCGAACTTGTTCTCCTCCATCTTGCGCAGCGCGATGATTTTGGCCTCGTTCGCTTTCTTCTGTGCCGGTGTCTTGGTGGGGCCGCTCATCTTTTCCATGAGGGTGTAGCGCAGTTTGGCGTTGCCGTTGCGGTACGCATCCTGGAATAGCTCGTTCATGCCGAAAGCAAAAGTCATGAACAGCGCCCCCTTGCCTTGCTTCGCCTGCGCGGCGTACCACTCGAGTGCCGACAAGTCGGAACGCGGACTGAATAGCGGGCAGGTGCCGGGCGTTTTCGCGTCGGCGGGCAAAGGCGTCTTTTCCGTCAACACCGGGGCGGCATAGCGCTTGTCTTCGTTCTTGGCGAGCTCGTCCCATAGCCACAGGTATTGCGCGGCGATCTTGCGATCCTCGCAGATGTGCACGACGTTGCTGTGGCCGTAGATGCCGCCGTCGCTGAAGTTGGTGGAGCCGGTGAGCACCGCCTGCGCCTTGCCGCCCTTGGTGAGAACGATGAACTTGTTGTGCGAAAGCGCGAGCCCCTTGGCGTTGCGCGGGATGCATAGCCGGGTCAGCGCGTGTTTCCTGATAGCCGTTTCATTGGCGGTCCGGGTGCTGTCGTTGCGCGCGTGGTACAGGATACGCACATCCGCCTTGCGCTTGTGTGCAGCCTTGATCGACTTGAGTACATGTGCTTCGTTGAACTCGTAAGCGCACACGCGCAATCCCCAACCTTCCCCTTCGGCGCGTGCTATGAATTCTTCAATGGCTTCCGCCGCGCCGCGCGACAGCCAGTCGAACGCGGCCTGTCCGACTTCTTCGGGGCGTTTGTCGCCGAAGCGCCGCGTGTATTCCTGGGACGCGGCCGCGCCGCGATTGAAGTGCACGCTGTGTTTGCCGGCGGAAGTCGACTCGGATTCGGTGCGTATTTTTACGCTGACGCGTTCGGACTCGGCGGGAGCTGAAGGCGAGCCGCGCAGCGCCACAATTTCGTAGGTGTAGTCGTGGCCCGGTTTGGCCGAGAAGTCGGACCAGGTGAATCCCTGTATCGGATGACGCCGGGTTGAATACGCAACGCCCTGTGCGGGTGCGGGTACGACGCTGGCGAAGGTTTTGTAACCGCTCAGCCAGTAGTTCTCGTCCTCGGTGTGGTCGTGGCGCCGGAGCGCAAAACCGAGCAGGCCTGAGCATTTCGATTTGGGCAGGTTCATGCCGAGCAGTACGACATGGGTGCCGGCGATGGCTTGCACACTCAATTGATTCTTTTCTTGCCTGTTGCGCATGATGGCTTACCTCCTGAAAGGGCGGATTGACCGGAACTGCGGGGCATGGGCGTTCCGATGGATGCGGAAGCGCTTGAACTTTATGGGAGTTTGGCGATGGATGTCAATGCTGCTGTTATGGTTATGGTAAGCGTGCGGGGCGGGCCGTGACGACGGGGTGGCGGAATGGGGTGTGGGTATAATGCGCGTCGGTTTTCACTTTAGGGCGCCTCTAGAAATTCAAAGTTCTAAGCAAGACAAGGCGCGAGCAAAAAATTGCGACGCAGCATATGTGTGATATGTAAGGAGTAATTTTTTGTGAGCAACGCAGTATTGCGACGAAATTTGGATTTATAGAGGTGCCCTTAA
>JAUSBC010000050.1 GCA_030652215.1 Sideroxyarcus sp. | reverse complement strand
GACCACATATTCCGCGCCGCGATACAGCTCGGTGTGCCCCTTCTGGCGCCCGAAGCCTTTGACTTCGGTCACGGTCAGCCCGCTCACACCCAGGTCGGACAGGGCTTCGCGCACTTCGTCGAGTTTGAATGGCTTGATGATGGCTTCGATCTTCTTCATGGTGGTTTCCCTTAACGATGTCTGCGGCAAGTATAGCCGAATAGAATAATTGCGAACATGCCTTATCCGTTCCGCTACGGGTATTCCGGGACGCCTTCCCCCTGTTCGGCGTCCGGGCGGGTCAGCCCCGGACCAATATCGCGCATTTTCGCACCCCTCCTTTCAGCAACGCATCCGGGACCCCCGCTCAATTAACTTGCGCATGCGAATCATTCTCATGTAAGATGCGAACCGTTCTCATTTGAAACAAGTTGTGGTTCGCGGCCGGAGCGAACCGTTTATAGCCAGCATTGGCATCATTAACCAGGAGCCACACCCATGAATTATCGACTGTCCCGCATTACCCGCACCACCCTCGCATTGTCACTATTGAGCTGTTTCGCTGCGCCCGCGCTGGCGGAAACCAGCGCCGAAGAGCGTTTCAGGACTCTGGAATTGCGCCTGAATAACCTGGAAAGCGAGAACCGCACATTGAAGGATCAGGTGAAACAGACCGAACAGAAAGTGGATGCAACGGGCACGCAGATGGACAGGCTCGCCGGTCAGGGCGGTTCTGCGGGGGCGAACAAGACCAAACTGGGCGGTTACGGCGAGCTGCACCTGAACAAGCTGAAGAGCCAGACCGGCGGCGCGGATACGGACATGCTGGATCTGCACCGCTTCGTGCTGTTCATCGGGCATGAGTTCAACGACAGCGTGCGCCTGTTTTCCGAGTTCGAGGTCGAGCATGCGCTGGCGGGCGAAAGCAAACCCGGCGAGGTCGAACTGGAGCAGGCCTACCTGGAGTTCGATCTGAACGACAAGCTGTCAGCAAAAGGCGGCGTGTTCCTGATCCCGGTAGGCATCATCAACGAGACCCATGAACCACCCACTTTCTACGGCGTAGAGCGCAACCAGGTGGAAACCAACATCATCCCCGCGACCTGGTGGGAAGGCGGCGCCGCAGTGACCGCGCGCCTGGGCAGCGGCTTCACGCTGGACGGCGCAATCACTTCCGGTCTCAAGGCGGCCGCCGCAAGCGGCTATAAGCCCCGCAACGGACGGCAAAAGGTCGCCAACGCCACTGCCAAGGACGCCGCCTACACCGCGCGCCTGAAATGGAGCGGCATGCCCGGCGTGGAACTGGCCGGCACGGTGCATCGCCAGACCGACACGACGCAAAGCGTCGATGCCACAGCGGGTGCCGCAACCCTGTATGAAGCGCATGCAGTGGTCAACAAAGGCGCACTCGGCCTGCGCGCGCTGTACGCCGAATGGAAAATGGACGGCAGCGGTCCCAAAGCTATCGGTGCCGACAAGCAGGTTGGCTGGTATGTAGAGCCGTCGTGGAAATTCGCCGAAAAATGGGGCGTGTTCGCGCGCCAGAGCAGCTGGGACAATGCAGCGGGCAACGCCACCAACAGCAAGTTCAGCCAGGCCGATGTGGGCGTGAATTACTGGCCGCATCCCGACGTGGTGGTGAAATTGGACTACCAGGACCAGAAAGCGCCCGCCGGCCAGAACGAACTTGACGGCTTCAACCTCGGACTGGGCTACCAGTTCTGACATGAACTGGCTCAGGACAATCCTTTTGTTTGCGTTGGCATTCCCGGCGCAGGCGGCAAACCAGGAAGCGGAGACCGAGCGCTTTCTGGCCGAGACCCTGCTCCAGACTCCCGCAGCGGAGACGCTCTGGCTCATCGGCGATCTGCAGCCTGCCGTGCGCGCCATCCTGGAACACGACTACCCCGCCGCGCGCATCCGTTACTGGCGCGCCGGGACACGCACCGCCTGGGTGCTGGACGAGATCGGCAAGGAGATGCCGATCACCGTCGGCATCGCCATCGACAAAGGCACAGTGCAGCGCGTGAAGGTGTTGGCCTACCGCGAGAGCAGGGGTTGGGAAGTGCAGAGTCCGGCGTTCACCGCGCAGTACTCCGGCGCAAGGCTGGTGGCAGGACAAAGACTGGATAGACACATCGACGGCATCTCCGGCGCCACGCTGTCGGTGCGCGCGCTGAGCCGCTTGACGCGGCTCGCACTGCTGTTCGACCGTCACGTCAGCACAGGCGGAAAACCGTGAACGCCTGGGGCATGCATCTCGGCCCCTCGGCACGCAGACAGGTGCTGGCCGCCTGCGGGCTCGTCGCGCTGAGCGGCGTGGCGTGGATGGTCATCGGCTGGAATCTGGATGCTGCGGACTACAGCAACCCGCTGCGCACCTGGCGCCACCGCGCGCTGGTGCTGCACGGCGTGGCGGCCTACGCGCTGTTGTGGATCGCGGGCCGCCTGTATGCATTGCACCAGCAAGGCAACTGGCGTGCGCAGCGCAACCGCGCAAGCGGTCTGGGCTTGTCGCTGGCTTTGCTGTTACTGGCGGCTAGCGGGTTGACGCTGTACTACCCGCCGCACGAAGACTGGCGCGATGCGTTCAGTATGCTGCATCAGATATTGGGGGCGGCGCTGGTGCTGCTGATACCGTTGCATGTCTGGCTGGGCAAGAAAGGTCGGCAGCAACGGCGCAAGCATGCGGATGGTCCGCAGGGGCTATAGCGTCATTCCCGCGCATTCCGGGTCAGGCGCGCGGCCAGCCATGTCACGCCCACTGCCATCGCCATCAGGCCGAAAGCGATGCCAACCTGGCTGACCCGTTCCGGGGCGAGCAGCAGCAGGCCGCCCAGTTCCAGCATCATCACACCCGACATCAGCTTGAGCAGGCGGCCTTCGCGCTCGCTGAGCTTGCGCGCGCCCAGACTGCGCGCGAAAACGATGACGATCAGCGCCAGCGGAACCACGTAAATCAGGTTATAGGCAGCGAGGTAGCCGTAGCGTGCGGCGATGGAAAGATCGGCCAGCGTCAGCAGTCGCGTATAGACCATGGGAAAACCCGCCGTGCACAGCAGTTCGTAGAAGTTGGCGGCGATGGCCAGAAATATCGTCGCGGCAAGCATGGCCGGCAGGTTCTCGGCGCTGAGGATGGCGCGGGCGCGGCGAAAGATGTCGGGCTTCTTCGATTCCGGGATGGACAGCGTGATGCCTTTTTCGAACAGGAAGAAATCCTTCACGTTCACCGCGCCGACCAGCACCGCCAGCGCGCCTGCCGCCATTGTCACCCAGGCAAGGTGGCCGAACAACTGGAACACGTTGAGCCAGGCGGACATGAAAGCGAAATACATCGTGCCCGAGACCAGCACGAACACACCGCCTATGATCAGCATGCGCGCCCTGCTCTTCTGGTGCGCCATCATCGACAGCAGGAACAGCAGCACGAAAAAAGCGCAGGGGTTGAACGCATCCAGCCCGGCCAGAATCAGCGTGAGTGCGGGCAGCGAGAGGCTGGCGGGATCAACCGCCCCGATCAGCGGCAACTGGATGGCGGCTGCAGCCTGCGGCGTCTCCCCTGTCGATGTGCCCATACTGCGCGCACGGCAGTCGTCCAGGCGCTGGCGCAGCATCGTGCCCGTGGTCGCATCGTTGCCCCAGCCGACGTGCATCTCACCGCAAAACAACAGCGCGGGTACCGAGACCGCCTTCTCGCCCAGTTGTCGCGCCATCTCTTCGTACAGGCGCACGTTCTCGGCATTGCGCGAGAGTTCCAGCGCATGCAGCCTGACCCACGGCCGCGCCTGCGGGATCGCTTCAATATAAGGATGCGCCGCTGTGCAATGCGGGCAGGTCAGCGACCAGAAAAAATACAGGTGAACCTCGGGCTGGCCGTCGGTACTTTGCGTGGTCCAGGGTTCATCGGCATGGCCGAGTTGCGCAACAAGCGCGAGCAGGCAGGCGGCAAAAAATCGGATCAACTTTCGGGACATGGCTCGAATTCCTCCTCGGTATCCGGCCATTCTCGCACCAAGTGCTCAGTTTGAGAAAAGTTGCCACCAGCGCCTGCGGTTGTTGGGTACCGGCGCGTCCGCAGCTATCGGCGCGGGCTGTACAGTGCTGAGTATCCAGCGCGGCGGCGCGGCGCTCGTGCTGCATGAAGAGCCCAGCGAATTGGGGTCGTAAACTTTGATCAGCGTGGGCTGCTCCACCTCATCGGCATACACGATGCCGCACATGTGGAAGTCGTGGTCCTCCCGCAGCAGTTTGTCCAGCGCGCCGATGCGCACGGCCAGTTCGTCGCCGCCCAGCGGCCGGTCCGGCAACGTCTCGCCGATCTGGTAGAAATACCAATGACCGGTCTTGACGCGTGCCCACAGCGCATCCAGGTCGGCCCATTGCAGCATGCCGAAGAAACGGCCCTTGAGACGGGCGTGGAATTCAGTTGCGTTTGTACTATCCATATTTTCCACCCCGATGTTGATCAACAATGTCCGGCCCTAGGCAGGCATGCCGAGAATCTTGCCGGTCAATTTGCGCGCAATCGGCGCCATGAAGAAGATGATCGGCGCTGCAACCACATACGCGATGGAAAAGGCCCTCAGCCACAGACTGGCAAAGCCTTCCACCCAGCCCACGTTGACCAGCGTAATAATGAAAGTCACGATGAATACCATGATGGCCGCCATCACCAGGGAAAACACCAGATGGAATTTCTTTTGCGGATTCATTGTTCGATTTCCTTCCTTAAGCCGTCAGCCATTGCGCGATCTTGTCGCGACCGGGAATGCCGCCCGCATGCACCACCTTGCCGTCCACCACCACACCGGGCGTGGACATCACGCCGTAGGCCATGATGTCCTGCAGTTGCTCGACCTTCTCCAGATGGATCTCGACGCCATTTTCTTTCGCGGCATCCTCGATGAGTTTCAGCGTGGTCTTGCAGTTGGCACAGCCGGTGCCGAGGACCTTGATGTCTTTCATTGCAATTACTCCTTTATTAATAAATGCCTCAAAAAAGCCGTATTCAAGCCGCCCGGAGGGTGAACCGCCGGACAGAACCCGTCAAATGTCTCTTGCGCCTTCTGCGCAGGCAAACGTCAGGGCTTGACCGCCTCGATATTGGCGGAAACCACGAACTCCTCGATCCTGCTTCCCGGCGCCCAGTCGCGGATGAACTCCCGGCTCGCATCCTTGGGCGAGATGCCGATGCGAACAAACCCCGCTGCATGCAACATGCACTCCAGATCAGCGATCAACGATGCGCCGGCCATGCAACCAGTGTAGAGCGCCAGATCGCGCTTCGCTTCCTCCGGCAATTCCGCCGTCGCCACGATGTCGGAAATGGCCAGACGACCGCCACGCTTCAGCACGCGAAAGGCATCGCGAAAAACCTGCGCCTTGTCCGGCGAGAGGTTGATGACGCAGTTGGAAATGATCGCATCCACTGTGCCGTCGGCCAACGGCAGGTGCTCGATCTCGCCGAGGCGGAATTCGACATTGCGGTAACCGCCTTTGTCCGCATTGACCCTGGCCTTGGAGATCATTTCCGGGGTCATGTCCACGCCGATGACCCGGCCGCTATCGCCGACCTGTTGCGCGGCGAGAAAACAGTCGAAGCCCCCGCCGCTGCCAAGATCGAGTACGACCTCTCCCGCTTTCAGTGCGGCGATGGCTTGCGGATTGCCGCATCCAAGCCCCATGTTGGCGCCTTGCGGAACTGCGACAACATCGCTGGCGCTGTAGCCCAGACCTTGTGACAGCGTCTCCGCGCTGGCTGCGGGCGTGTCGCAGCATGACGGGCCGCAACCGCAGCCGGCCCCGTTGCTTTCGGCCACGCGCCCGTATTGCTGGCGCACTTCCTGGCGTATCTTGTCATTCTTCAAAGCATCCATGCATTTCTCCAATCATCAAAAGTTGCGGCGCTGCCTGCGACGTAACCCTATAGACGGAAAGCAGGCAAAAAAGACGCAAACCTGCATGTCAGCAACAATCGACCATGCAATTCCCGACACGTTGCTCGTAGCCGGTTATGCCGCCACGCCCTACTTCGATCGCGCAGCATTCAAGCAAGCGCAAGCGCAGCTTCTCTCTGCCCCGCTGCACTCTGGACTTTGCACCGGACAGGGAAATGCCGAGTCGCAGTGCCACTTCTTTCTGCGGAAAACCTTCGATTTCGGACAGCACCAGGGCCGTGCGGTAGGTTTCCGGCAAGTCGGCGATCAGCGGCTGCAAGCATGTCGCCAATTCGGCGATATAGTCCCGCTCCTTTTCGGGGGTAGCCAGTTCGTCATCGTCCGGGAGTGCCTCCCACTGCTTGTGCGACCGGTAATGGTCGGCAATCGCATTGGCTGCAATCCTGAACAGCCAGGCCGGGATGCTGCCAGACGATCTTACGGTGTGCAGATTGGCATTCACCTTGAGGAAGACCTCCTGAAGAATGTCGTCGACGGCCTCGCGCTCGCGCACCCGTTTCGCAATGTAGTTTCGCAAACGGGAACGGTATTCCTGCCACAGGTTCGTGATGGGCGTCATGGGTTAGCGGCAAGATTCATGGCCAATGCGCGTTGCCGTGATCAGAAACACGGGATACGACCTGACACCTTGCTCTTTCGTCTCCTTGTTGATGACCGTCGCCGTGGTCGCGCTGAAATCGCCAAAGCCGGCTTCGTGCAGCATTCGCTTCAATTCTTCCCGGTCGAAGCCGAAGTGGAATACGCCCGTGTTGTCGCTATGGAAAGAACCGTCTTCGGCGTCCAGATCGGCGAAGCTCACTTGACCGCCCGGCCGCAACAAGCCGGCCCACTCCTTGAACAATGCCTGCGTATCCGGCACATGGTGCAGGGTCATGCTGCTGACGATGAGGTCATAGCTTCCTTGCGCGTGCTTGCCGTGCCCGAAATCGACGAAACGCGTGAAAACGTTGACCAGCCCCTGCTGCACTATCTTGTTCTGCAGCACGCCGAGCATGCCCTGCGAACTGTCCACCCCCGTGATCGACTTCACCAGCGGTTGCAGCTTGAGCGTGAGCAATCCGGTTCCGCAGCCGAAGTCCATGACATCCATGTCCGTGCTGAGCTTCACTTCACGGATGATTGCAGCACCCACATCGCTTGCCATCTTGACCTTGGTAGGGCTGGCATCCCATTGCCGCGCATCCTTGTCGAAATCTTTTCGTGCTTCCGTTTTGCTTGTCATCTCACTCACATGCTTTCATTTATCGGGGATGGAGAAACGCAGAAACCGGCTGCCTACTGCCGGAAAGTTGCGTGGCATTCCACGCAATGCTGCATGGTTCTGTTCAAAGCGCGCAACGAGGCATTCATATCCTTCGTTTGCAGTGCATCCCCCAGGTCGTCGCCGCTCTTGTGAAACGCCAGCCCCAGCCTCTCGAATTCCTTGTTATTGAACATGCCGCACATGGACTGCATGTCCGGCGTCAATCCGAGTTTGGCATGGGCGATCCCGGACGCCTCATCGAATTTCTGTTCGGCCATCAGACCGACTATCGACTTAATCGCCGCCACATGCTCGCGCATGTTCGAAAGCTGATGCTGCTTCATGGGTCCCGAAACGCCGAGCGAGATGCGCGTATCCATCATGCTCATATCGTGATGCTGGTGATTGCCCATCTGCATTTTCCCCTCTTCCGCAACCGCCGCCTGGATTCCCGCCAGACCGGCGCATACCGCAACTGCTGCAAGTAAACCTTTCATGTCCGACTCCTTATTTTTGTCTCGCGCCGCCTGATTCCGGGCAGCACACACGGATATCACCCCAGACTTCCTGCATCAGACCACCATATTGAACACAAAACCGACCGCCATAATGCCCAAAGAAACGACTCCGATAAACGTTGCAATGAGTGTGGGTTTAAGCACCTTGCGCAGAATCACGATTTCCGGCAACGACAGCGCAATCACGCTCATCATGAACGCGAGCACCGTTCCCAGCGCCGCGCCCTTGGCCAGCAGCGCCTCGACGATGGGGATGATACCTGCGGCATTGGTGTACATCGGCACGCCAATCAGCACCGAGACCGGCACCGCCCACCACACGTCCTTGCCCATGAAGCCGGCCATGAAGTCCTGCGGCACATAGCCGTGGATGCCCGCGCCGATGGCGATACCGGCCAGCACATACAGCCACACCCGGCCCACGATCTCGCGCACGCTGGCGAATCCCGCCGCGATGCGGTCCGGCAGGGTCAACTCGTCTGCGCCCACCGTTGCCTGCACATGCGTCATCTTTTGCACCCAGTCTTCGAGGTGATGTTCCATTTTCAGGCGGCCGATGATGTATCCGGCCACGATGGCGATGGTTAATCCCAGCACCAGATACAGCAGGGCGATCTTCCAGCCAAACAGCGCAAACAACAGCGCCAGTGCGATCTCGTTCACCATGGGCGCGGAAATCAGGAACGAGAACGTCACGCCCAGCGGCACGCCCGCCTGCACGAAACCGATAAACAAGGGCACGGCGGAACAGGAACAGAACGGGGTGACGATGCCGAGCGTGGCCGCCATCACGTTGCCCACGCCCTCGTGCCGGCCGGAGAGCAACGCGCGCGTGCGTTCCGGGGTGAAATAGGAATTGATCATGCCCATCACGAAAACCACGCCGGTTAGAAGCAGCAGCACTTTGGGCGTGTCGTACAGGAAAAATTGCAGTGCGTCGTACGACTGGCTGCCGGGTGCAATCGGAAGCAGGCTCACCAACTTGTGCGAAAGCGGCTCCAGCGTTCTATAGACCGCCAGCCACAACACTGCGGCAGCGGCCAGAAAAACGCGCGGATTGTTGCGGGGAAAACTTATGGCGGATGCGTACATGTTCCAAGACTCCAGTTCGGGCGTTAATGCCCCTCGTGATCAGGAGACGAATGAAACGGGAAAAGGATGCAGATTTATTTGCGCGGCACGTAACTTTCCACCCTGCCCTGTTCGTCGAACTGCACCTGGCAATTGGTGGAAAGCGTATCGCGCATGCGCTTGCGGGCACGCAGCAAGCGGGATTTGACCGCAGCGAGCGTAAGGTCATGCGCCTTGGCGTAATCCTGCTGCTTCATGCCGTTGAGGTCGCACTGCTCGATGATGTCTCGGTCTTCGTGGTTCAGCTCGGACAATACGCGGGCCACACAGGCGCCGAGTTGCACCACAGGTTCCACCTGCTCGGCGGGGACGGCAATGTCGTTCGGCAATTCAACGGTTTCACGGTGCAGGCGCTGATAATCGACCAGCGCATTGCGCGCAACCTGATATAGCCATGCGCGCGGATTGTCCAGCTCACAGAATCCGCTGCCTTGGCGCATCGCTTTGACGAACACGTCCTGCAACAGGTCTTCGGCCAGATGGGAATCCGCAACACGATGTTGCAGATAGTTGCGTAACTCGTTTTCATGGGCGCGCCAGGAATTGATCACGCAGGAAAACGGTGCGCTCAAAACTCGTCCTGGTAACGCACGGTGATGGGATAACGCCAATCCTTGCCGAAACCGCGATCCGTGATGCGCACGCCGACGGGCGCCTGGCGGCGCTTGTATTCGGCGATGCGGATGAGTTTCACGACACGCAACACATCCGCCTCGGCGTAGCCTTCCTTCACGATCTGCGCGATGTTCATGTTTTTCTCGACATAGCAGGCCATGATGGCATCCAGCACGTCGTACGGCGGCAGGCTGTCCTGGTCGGTCTGGTCGGGTTTCAGTTCGGCGCTGGGCGGCCGCGTGATGATGCGTTCGGGGATCACGCGGCCCAGCGTGTTGCGCCAATTCGACAGGCGATACACCCAGGTCTTGCTCACGTCCTTGAGCACCGCGAAGCCGCCGGCCATGTCGCCGTACAGCGTGGCGTAACCGACGGTCATCTCGGACTTGTTGCCCGTGGTCAGCACCAGCGAGCCGGTTTTGTTGGACAGTGCCATCAGCAACGTGCCGCGTATGCGCGCCTGCAGGTTCTCTTCGGTGGTGTCGGCGGGCAGGCCCTGGAACAGCGGTGCCAGCGTGCCTTGCAGCGCATCGAAGGTCGGCACGATGTCCAGTTCCTCGTAGCGCACGCCCAGCAGCTTCACCATCTCGCGCGAATCGTCGATGCTCATCTGCGCGGTATAGGGCGACGGCATCATCACCGCGCGCACCTTGTCCGCACCCAGCGCATCCACCGCCACCGCCATGGTCAAGGCCGAATCGATGCCGCCGGACAAGCCCAGCAGCACGCCGGGAAAACGGTTCTTCTGAATATAGTCGCGCACGCCCAGGCACAGGGCGCGATAGATGCTGGCCTCGTCCTTCACCACGCTCTCGCAAACGCCGGGAACCAGCTTCCCGTCCCGGAATTCGACAAAACCGAGCACTTCCTCGAAGGCCGGAAACTGGTGCGTGAGCCCGCCCTCGTTGTCCATCACGAAAGACGCGCCGTCGAACACCAGCTCATCCTGACCGCCCACCATGTTGGCGTACACCACGGCCAGCCCGGTATCGCCGATTCGGTCACGGATGGTGTCGTAGCGCGTGGCCTGCTTGTTGAAGTGGTAGGGCGATGCATTCAGCACCAGCAGCACTTCGGCCCCTGCCAACTTGGCGCGGATCGCCGCATGCTCGTGCCACACGTCGGCGCAGACATTGATGCCGAACTTGACCCCGTCCATCTCGATCAGGCACGGCTCGCTGCCGTGCTCGAAATAGCGCTCTTCGTCGAACACGCTGTGGTTGGGCAGCGCATGCTTGTGATAGGTGGCGGAGATTTTGCCGTCGCTCAGCACCGAAGCCGCGTTGAAACGCGATTTGCCCGCCTTGTGCGGATGCCCGACGATGATGGTGATTCCTTGCGCGTGCTGCGCCAGGTCGCGCAATGCCGTATCGCAGGCATGATAAAAACCGTCGCGCAGCAGCAGGTCCTCCGGCGGATAACCGCACAGGCTAAGTTCCGGCGTGAGCAGGATTGCCGCGCCTTGTTCCTTGGCGCGTTGCGCATAGTCGGCAATCTTGGCGGCGTTGCCGGCGAGGTCGCCGACGGTGCAATTGATTTGGGCGATGGCTATTTTCATAGGCTCACAATAAATTTGGTCACTCTGCATCCGGCAATGCCGCCGGATGTTCCAATTCCACCTGCTCGATGCTGATAAAACGTTTCGAAATCTTCTGGCTGGTGGTGTGCACGTCCTGCGCATCCTCGTGCGCCTGGCGGATGTGGTCGGCCAATTTCTTCATACGCTCGTCGAAACGCCCGAATTCGCGGCCCAACTTGCCCAGTTCGTCCTTGATGATATGCACCTGTTTGCGTGTCTCCACATCCTTCATCACCGCGCGCGCCGTATTCAGCACCGCCATCAGCGTGGTCGGAGAAACGATCCACACGCGGCGCTGCATGGCGTAGTCCACCACATCGGAATGATGCGCATGGATCTCGGCGAACACCGCCTCGGCGGGTATGAACATCACCGCGCCATCGGAAGTAACGTCGGGGATGATGTATTTGCTGGCGATATCTTCCACATGCTTTTTGACATCGGCCTTGAATTGCCGTTCCGCCACCAGCCGTTCCGCGGGGCTCGCTGCATCGAACATGCGGTGATAGTTTTCCAGCGGGAATTTTGAATCCACCGCCACCATGCCGGTCGGCTCCGGCAGCTTGAGCACGCAGTCGGCGCGGCTGCCGTTGGGCAGCGTGTATTGCATCTCGTAAGCCTGCGGCGCCAGGATGTTGCGCACCAGCCCTTCCAGTTGCACCTCGCCGAACGCCCCGCGCGAACGCTTGTCTCCCAGCAGTTCCTGCAGGCTCACCACGTTGGTGGTCAGGCCGTCGATCTTCTTCTGCGCTTCGTCTATGGTCGCCAGCCGCGCCATCACGCTCACGAAGGTCTCGTTGGTCTTCTTGAAGCCCTCGTCCAGGCGCTCGTTGACCTTGCCGCCGATCTGTTCGAGGCGGCCGTCCACGGTCTTGCTCAGGGTTTCGATACTGTTGCGCAGGTGTTGTGAGGCGTTGTTGAACGAGTCCTGGATCAGCTTCTGGTCGGCACGTCCCTGCTCCGCCAGTTTCTCCAGCATCTGCGCCAGCATCTCGGTGCCCAGCGCGGCTATGGCATCGCGCGTGGCGCGCAACTCAACGCCCACGGCGGAACGCAGCCGCTCGGACTCTGCCGCCTGCGCGGCGATCAACCGGTCGCCCTGCTTGTTCAAGCCGTCGTTGAGGTCGGTAAGCATGGCACGGTGCTGCTGCTCCAGCACTTGGGCGGCGCGCGCGGGCTGGCGCCACTGCAGCACCAACAGCACGATGAGCAGCACAACGGCAACGACGGAGAGGATTTCCAGCATGGTTGTTCGGGTAGATTAAGTCAGGGCGCAGTATAAACCATCAGGGTCGGACGAAATACCGCGCGGTTGCTCCAACGCTCAGGACGCCCCATCGTAGAAGCTGACTCTGTTGCGCCCGGCCTCTTTCGCCTGGTACATCGCCATGTCTGCGCGCTTGAGGATGTCCTCCCGGCTGTTTTCATGCCCGAGGAACAGCACAACGCCGATGCTTGCAGTGCAATGATGCTCCACGCGGGTTTCCTCGCCTTCAGCCGGTTTGCGCTCAAGCACATAGGGTTCCGCGAGCGAGCTGCGGATTTTCCCGGCCACCATCGCGGCCTGTTCGGTCGACAATCCCCTGTCTGCGTCCATCTCGCTGAGCACGACGACGAACTCGTCCCCGCCGTAACGCGCGACGGTATCCATTTCCCGCACGCAACTGCTGATGCGCCGGGCCACTTCGCGCAACAGCAGATCGCCCATCTCATGGCCCTGCGTATCGTTGAGCGGCTTGAAATTATCCAGATCGAGAAACATCGCCGCGCCATACTTTCCGCTGCGCTTGCTGGCAGCCATGATCTGGTCCAGGCGGTCGACCATCAGCACGCGGTTGGGCACGCCGGTCAATGCGTCGTAATGCGCGATATGGCTCAACTCGGTTTCATGCGCCTTGATATAAGTAATGTCGGAAAACACGCCCACATAGCGCTGCAGCTTGCCCTTGTCGTCGCAGATGGCCGCGATCGACAGCAATTCGGAATAAATCTCGCCGGACTTGCGCCGGTTCATGATCTCCCCGCGCCACGCTCTTTTCTCCTTCAGCGACTGCCACATTCTTTCGTAGAACGCCTTGTTCTGGCGCCCCGAATTCAAAATTTCCGGGCCCTTGCCGAGCGCCTCGTCGCGGGAGTAACCGGTGATTCGGGTGAATGCAGGATTGACGTCGAGGAACCGGTTGTCGGCGTCGGTGATTACGATGCCTTCCTGGCTGTTCTCGAACACGCTGGCCGTAATGCGCAGATTCTCCTCTGCCCATTTGCTTTCGCTGATGTCGTGCCCCACAGCCAGCACGCCTACCGGTGCGCCGTCCTGCCCCAGTTCGGGCACCATTTGAATCGAATGAACATGCGGCCGCCCCTCGGCAACCGGGACGATCTGCTCGAAACAGGCTTGCTCGCCGGTGGCCGCCACTTCGAGCAGCGTCTTCTGGTACATGTCGAAAAGCTCGCCCGGCAGGAACTCCAGCGGAGTCTTGCCCAAGAACTGCGCCGTCTTGGCCCCCAGCGTGACTTCCAAAGCGCGATTGGCATACAGGACGCGTCCTGCACAATCGTAGCGGGCGATGTTGTCCGGCAAATTCTCCGCCAAAGCGCGGAACTCGCGCGCGCGCGCGGCCAGGTCTTCCTCCGCCTGTTTGCGTTCCGAGATATCGCGAAAATACCAGACGCGGCCGTAGTATTTTCCATCCGCTCCCGTGGCAGGCGCGGAATACCGTTCGATAGTCTTCCCGTTCTTGAGGCGTAATTCTTCGCGGCTCTTTTCCTCGCGGTGCGCGTACAGATACAGCACCCGTTCAAGAAACGCTTCCGGTTCCGCCACCTGATCGACTACCGATTTGAGCACGGGCTCATCCTGCCCGCCGCTTATCAACTGCGGGGGAACATGCCACAGCTCGACGAACCGCCGGTTGTAGGAAACGATCTTTCCATTTTCGTCGACCACCAGGATGGCATCCGGCGAGGTCTCCTGCTGGGTCTGCAGGATGGTGTTCTTGAAGCGGATCTCCTCCTGCGCCCGCTTCTGCCCGGTGATGTCGCGCCACAACGCAACGATCAGACGCTTGCCGGAGATCACCAGCACGTGGGCGTTGACTTCGACATCCAGAATGTCGCCGTTCTTGCAACGGTGCCGGTTTTCGAATACAGACCCGCCCGCCGCCTCAGTGTGCTGCACGGAGGCCATCAATGCCGCATGATCCATGTCGACCTGGGTAGCTTCCAGGCGCATTTGCAGCATTTCCTCGCGCGTGTAGCCCAGCATGCGGCAGGTGGCGGGATTGACCTCGACGAAACGCAGAGAATCCGGATCGATCAATTCAATACCGCTGCTCGCCTGATTAAAGATGGCGTGGAACAGCGCCTCGCGCTCTTGCAGTTGTTGCTCCAGTTGCTTGCGCAGTGTGATGTCTTCGGTGATGCCCATCAGCTTCTCGATGTGGCCGTTCTTGTCCCTGATCGGGACGAAACAGGATTTGTAGATCTGCCTGCCCGGCCCGCTGGCCTGGAACTCGAAATGGCTGCTCTCCCCGCCATAGGCCTTGTCCATCAACGCGGCGATGTTCTCGCGATCGGCATCGCCGACCGCATCGAGATAGCGATACCCCTGTATCTCGCACTCCTCCTTCAATCCCATCATGAGCAATCCGGAGTGGTTCATCGAGGTGATCCGGCCGTCCATGCTGATCTCGTGTATGCACATGGGCGAGTTCTCTACCAGCAAACGATTGTGGCTCTCGCTCTCGCGCAGCGCGCGCGTGATCTTTTGGTTTTCCTGCAGCGCCGCTTCCAGTTCCGCAGTGCGGCGGCGCACTTTTTCTTCAAGGGTAACCGTGGTCTGGAACAGGTTGTAGTCCGACCCCTGAATGCCTGCGTTGCGCTCGGCGCGATTCATCAAGGCCTGGACGACCTTGTTCAGGCGCTCGATCTCGGCCTGCATGGACTGCGCGCTTGCGACGGCCGCCGGTTTCACTGGCTCATCCATCGCGCGACTCCTGCGGCGGTTCCGGGCGCGAGCCGATGGCGATCCCGGTAAAAGTCTGGTTGACGTGTATCCCGCGGAACTGTTCGCCGTAACTGTTGAATCCTACGGTGTTGTTGTTGCGGAATATTTCGGCGACCCGTGTCTTCTGGCCGTTATGCGCGACCTCCTCGTTGCGCAAAATGCAGTCGCAGCCGAATACGAGTTGGGGCGGCCCGATCTCGGCGACGATGTTGTCAAAAGTCTGTTTCAGGTTTTCCACCAGGTCTATGCCGTGCGCCACCCTGAGCACCACCCCATCTTCTATTGCGCAAAAGAATGTCAGGCTGCCGTCGGCATTGGCCTTCTGGATGCCACGCACGTAGTCCATGCCGTCTATCACCACCACCAGCGGCGATGCGGCGAACGCCTTTTCATCCAGTCGGTCTGGTGCCACCCCGATCAGCCGCGCATATTCCGCGGCGGCCGGCATGCCATTGATCTCCATAACGGTGCGTCTTGCGGTATCGGCTTGCGTGACCACCAGACGTTCGTGGGTGGCGACGAAATGGTGCGTCATGAACGCCCTGAAAGGCAGGGAAGTGTTGATCAGGATCAGCACGGCACTATTCGAATGGAAGCGTCCGTCGCAGTACACCCAAGTCTGGGCATATTTCAGATCGTCCCCCGCCGAGCCGCCTACAAGCCTGATTCCGCCCAGCGCATATTGCAGCGCATGCGCCACCTGCTCTTCGCGTGTCGACACGCCGTCGATCAGCAACAGCGCGAAGCTGTTGCCGCCGGACGCATGCGGAGCTTTGCTTTCGAGGCGCTGCAACAGGGAGTGCGCGAAGTCCCGGCCCCCGCTCATATCGAACTGGTTCAGCCGCTCCAGCAGTCCGCTCACAGCCACGCAACTGCCTGCGGAGAAACTTGCCCCCGACAGGCTGTGCGCAAAACAGCCGGCCGGCCCGATCTCGCCTGCCGTAGTGCAGCCTACCACCTGGATACCGTCGAACAGGCGGTGAATTTCCGCTGCCATTACATCGAGGTCGTATTCACTGGAGCAGAAAAAAACCACCAGTTCCGTATCCGGTTGCGCAACCGCCGCGTGAAATTCCCGCACGGCTTGGCGCGCCTCGGCTGCGCAGGATTGCGCGATGCGTATATTCTGATTGTCCATGCTCACCTCCGTACTATCGGGATGCCGCTTCCAGCAACGCAACTGGCACACCCTTGGGCAACAACCGGTTCTGCGACCGGTTTGTTTTGCCCCAAGCGCGATAAAATCATACGATTTTCCTCGCCCTTGCCTGTAAACCTGTAACACAGTATAGAGCAAAGGCAAAGCGGGTGTTCCGGGACTTATTTCCCGGCGCAAACCGTGCATTGCGCACCGACACAACTTACAGGGCGGAAACGACAAGGGACGCCGAAGCGTCCCTTGTCTTTGCATCACAAACGAACGATCAGTCCGCCGTGCGCATGGCTTTCTTGCGGTCGAACTCTTTCAGGAAACGCTTGCGGATGCGGATGGACTTGGGTGTCAGTTCCACCAGCTCGTCGTCGTCGATGAACTCAACCGCCGATTCCAGCGTCATCTTCAATGCAGTCGTCAGACGCACCGCTTCGTCGGTACCGGAAGCGCGCACGTTGGTGAGCTTCTTGCCCTTGATCGGGTTGACGACCAGGTCGTTGTCGCGCGAGTGGATACCGATGATCATGCCTTCATACAACTTGTCGCCGGGCACCACGAACATGCGTCCGCGATCTTCCAGGTTCCACAACGCGTAAGCCACTGCCTCGCCGTCTTCCGCCGAGATCAGCACGCCGTTGTGGCGGCCGGGCAAGTCGGGTTTTACAGGACCATAGTCGTCGAACACGTGGCTGATCAGGCCGGTGCCGCGCGTCATGGTCATGAAGTCGGACTGGAAGCCGATCAGGCCGCGCGCGGGAATGTGGTATTCCAGACGGGTACGGCCTTGGCCGTCGGATTCCATGTTAGTCAGTTCGCCGCGACGGCGGCCGATCTCTTCCATGATCGCGCCCTGATTCTCATCTTCCAGGTCGATACTCAGGTTTTCGTACGGCTCGCATTTCTCGCCGTTGATCTCTTTGTAAACCACGCGCGGCTTGCCCACGGCCATCTCGAAACCTTCACGACGCATGGTTTCCAGCAGGATGGTCAGGTGCAATTCGCCACGGCCGGAGACGCGGAACACGTCGGCGTCCTGGGTGTCTTCAACCTTCAGCGCCACGTTGGTCAGCAATTCCTTGTTGAGGCGGTCGCGGATCTGGCGGCTGGAAACGAACTTGCCTTCGGTACCGGCCAGCGGCGAGCTGTTCACCATGAAGTCCATGGTCAGCGT